>DATECI010000032.1:0-8028 GCA_035286985.1 Gemmatimonadales bacterium | reverse complement strand
CCATCGGGCCTCTCGGGATCCGGATCGAGCCGTTCGGGGAAACCTCGGTCGAGGAGGCCCGGGCCGACTTTGGCCGCCAGGCGCGGGGCCTTCTCGAGGGCGGCGTGGACGGCCTCATCCTGGAAACGTTCAGCGACGTCGAGGAGCTGCGAGCGGCGCTCACCGCCATTCGCGCCCTCACCGACCTGCCGATCATCGCGCAAATGACGGTCGGAACCGATGGCCGGACCCATTATGGCACCGCCCCAGCCGGATTCGGGCCGCTGCTGGAGGCGATGGGCGCCGACGTGATCGGGGTCAACTGCTCGGTGGGACCGCATGGAGTGCTCGAAGCCGTGGAGCAGCTCGCCGCGGTCATAACCCGGCCGATCTCGGCCCAGCCCAATGCCGGCCTGCCCCGCGACGTGGGTGACCGCAAGATCTACATGGCCTCGCCCGAGTACATGGGCGAGTACGCCAAGCGCATTGTCGAGGCCGGAGCCCGATTCGTGGGCGGGTGCTGCGGCACGACTCCGGCCCACATCAAAGCCATCGCCGGCTTCGTGCAGTCGGTCTCCCCGCGCCACCTCGCGACGGCAGTCGCTGCGGAGGCTCCGGCAGCCGGCCTTGAGCCAGCCCCACTCGCGGAGCGGTCTCACTACGGCGCCAAGCTGGCGCGGGGCGAGTTCATCACCACGGTGGAGATCGTGCCCCCCAAAGGCGTGGACCCCACCCCGATGTTCGATCAATGCCGGGCCCTGAAGGCAGCGGGAGTGGATGCCGTGAACGTCCCGGATGGACCGCGGGCTCAAAGCCGGATGGGTGCGCTGCTCTCGGGACTGTTGATCGAGCGCGAGGTCGGGATCGAGACGGTGGTCCACTACGCCTGCCGGGATCGCAACCTGCTCGGCATGCTCTCCGACCTGCTGGGGGCCGCCGCTGGTGGTCTCCGCAACCTCCTGCTCGTGACCGGAGATCCTCCCAAGATGGGGCCCTACCCCGAGGCCACCGCGGTCTTCGACATCGACGCCATCGGTCTCACTAATCTGGTGGCTCGCCTGAACCGGGGCCTCGATCCGGGCAATAATCCGATCGGGGCCCCGACCCGGTTCGTCATCGGCGTCGGCGTGAATCCCGCGGCACCGGATCTGGACCGGGAGCTGCGCCGATTCCAATGGAAGGTGGAGGCCGGAGCGGAGTTCGCGATTACCCAGCCGGTTTTCGACCTCGACCAACTCGACCGGTTCCTCAAGCAGGTCGAATCCTTCCGGCTTCCGATCATCGGCGGAATCTGGCCGCTGGTCTCACTCCGGAATGCCGAGTTTCTCGCCAACGAGGTACCGGGGGTCAGCGTTCCGGAGGAGGTGCTCCGCCGGATGCGCCGGGCCAGCGAGCTGGGCCGTGAGGCGGCGCTGGCCGAGGGGGTCGGCATCGCACGGGAAATGCTCGCCGCGGTGCGGGGCCGGCTCCGGGGAGCCCAGGTCTCGGCTCCTCTCGGTCGGGTTCCGGTGGCCCTGGAAGTCCTCGCCTAGGGGTTCCGAGCGGATTCCGCTGCTTCCGTTCGTCAGCGCAATTGCCCATATTTTAAGGACTTACCCGGAGCCACCGATGCCCGAAACCCTGGCGCCTTCCCCGGCGCTGACCGTCCTTTCCGAGGACGAGGAGCTGTTCCGCCAGACGGTCCGCGAATTTGCCGAGCGGGAGGTGCGGCCTCACGTCCGGGAGATGGACGAGGCGGGGAAATTCCGCCCCGATCTGATCCAGAGGTTCTTCGAGCTAGGGCTCATGGGAATCGAAGTGCCGGAGCGCTGGGGTGGTGCCGGCGCTTCGTTCTTCCTGAACGTGATCGCGATCGAGGAGCTGGCCCGGGTGGATGCGGCCACCGCGATCTACGTCGACGTACATAATACGCTGGTCAACAACTGCCTCCTCCGCTGGGCCAACGAGGAACAGAAGGCCCGCTACTTCCCCCGGATGACCGCGGGTCTCCTGGGCGCTTTCGCGCTGTCCGAGCCGGCCAGCGGGAGCGATGCCTTCGCGCTGCAAACCCGCGCAATGCAGCGGGAGGGCCATTGGGAGCTGACCGGAAGGAAGTTCTGGATCACCAACGGGGCCGAGGCGGGGATCTACATCGTCTTCGCCAATGTGGATCCGACGAAGGGATACAAGGGGATCACCGGATTCCTGGTCGAGCGGGAGTTCCCCGGCTTCGCCATCGGCAAGAAGGAAGACAAGCTGGGCATCCGCGCCTCCAGTACCTGCGAATTGATCTTGGAGGGATGCCGGGTCCCCGAAGCGAACGTGCTCGGCCCGGTGGGGCTGGGCTACAAGATCTCGATCGAGACCTTGAACGAGGGGCGGATTGGCATCGGAGCCCAGATGGTGGGCGTAGCGCAGGGGGCGCTCGATTCCGCCCTCCAATACGTCAAGGAACGTCACCAATTCGGGAAACCGGTGGCCGAGTTTCAGGGGGTCCAGTTCCAACTGGCGCAAATGCGGACTGACCTGGAGGCGGCCCGTCTCATGGTGTACAACGCCGCTCGTCTAAAGGACGGAGGCAGGCCGTTCACGCTCGAGGCGGCGATGGCCAAACTGTTCAGTTCCCAGGTCGCCGACCTGATTACCTCCAAATCGCTCGAATTGTTCGGGGGTTACGGGTACTCGAAGGAGTACCCTGCCGAGAAATACTACCGGGACGCCAAGATTGGCACGATTTATGAGGGAACGAGCAACATGCAACTGCTCACCATCGCCAAGTCCCTGCTCAAGTGAAGCCGGCCCGCTCGACCCTGCTGCTGTTTTTTGCGATGGCGCCGGGGCCCGCCGGGGCGGGTGGCGCGCCGGTCCTTCGCGCCGACGGCCTGCAGCAGCAGCTGGAGAGCTGGTTCGCGAAAGCCCAGCGTGCCGCACCGGGAACCTGGGGCATTGCAGTGGCGACGCTGGAAGGCCAACTGCTCTGGGCGGTGCAGCCGACCCGGCCGATGATCCCCGCATCCACGGTCAAGCTCTTCACCACCGGCTTTGCTCGGAGTGTGCTGGGCGGGGACGCGCGGCGGATCACGCGAGTTCTCGGAACCGGCCACCTCGATCCGTTCGACGGGCGCTGGGTGGGGAGCTGGACTCTCGAGCTCAATGGCGATCCGACGCTGGAGCGACCGCTGCGCGGGGGCCCCACCATCCTCGATTTAACCGAGCAGCTCCGGGCCACCGGGATTCGCCGAATGTCCGGACCGCTCAGTCTGGCAAGCGCTGCGGGCGAGGCCGTTGCCGCGTATCCATCGGTCTGGGATCCGCGGCATCAGGGCCGGTATTTCGCCCCCCTCGTCGGGGACATCGTCGTCAATGAAGGACTGGTGACTTTTGCAGTGGGAGCCGGCAGCGGCTCGGGGAAACGAGCGTTGCTTCACTCTGCTACGCCGGCCGCCGTAGGAGACCTGATCGAGATCCAGGCGAAGACCGTCGTGGGCCGGCGATCCCGCCTCAGCGTGCGGCGCGCTGCCGGGGGACGGTACCTGGTCGTGGGCACCATCGGCACCCGGGCCAGGGTTCGGTGGTTCACCCTCACCGCCCACGAGCCGAAAGCACTGGTCGAGGCCATCTGGGCCCGGGCCCTCCGCCAGTCCGGCATCGAATGGGATCGGAGCAGCGAGCCGGCGCGCCCCGCGTTTCCCCTTGCCTCGCTCGCGGTCTTGGCCCAGGTCACCTCGGTGCCATTCGATTCCATCGCCATGGAGGTCAATCGCCGCAGCGTCAACGTCGGGGCGGAACTGCTGCTTCGCTGGGCGGGAGGGCGTCAAAACGCGGCCGACCGGCTGACCGAGCACGTCAGGCAGGTCACCGGGGAGTTGTCGGGGGTGCGGCTCGTCGATGGGAGCGGGCTTTCCCGGGACGATCGGGCTTCGCCGCTCGCCTTCATCTCCTACCTGGCCCGCTTCCCGCTTCTTCCGGCCGGCAAGGGGTTCCCCCTGTTGCTCCCAACCAACGGAGTGGGAACCCTGCGGAAGCTCGCGATCGGCATGCCGGGCCCCGGAATCGTTCGAGCCAAGACCGGCACCCTCGGCAACGCAGCAACCGTAGTTGGATATCTGGGCCGCCCCGAGGGCGTTCTCCTCATCTCGCTTATGTACAATGGTCCCAGGGTCCACACTGCCAGGCAGCAGCAGTGGAAGCTTTTCCGGCTCCTCGGCGCCCAGGGGGTTCTCCTTCCGGAAGACAGCTCCAATATCGGCACCCAGCTCGGCGGCACAGAACCGGATACTGTTCCCCCTCGGGAACCGTAGGCTCTTCGGGAGATTCCTCATTCAGGGCGCCCGCACCCTCCACGCCTTTCTCGTTGCCAGCACGATCATCGTCATCGTCGGGGCTTTTGTGGTCACCCGGACTACCGGTCCCTGGAACGCTGGCCTGGGACCGCTCGACGCCGTAGCCCTGATGGTCGGCCTCTCCAGCCTCGGGCTCGTCTTGCTCATTCGGCAGCGGCTTCCTTCCTGTCCCTCAACCCAGGCCCAGGAGCGGTGGTGGCGCGAACAGCTCGGCCGGGCGGTCCTGATCTGGTGTCTGTGGGAATTCCCTGCTGTGATCGGCGCCATCACCCTGCTGGTGACCCGGCACCTGCCGGCCTATGGTGCCCTGGGCACGCTGGCGCTCGGCGGCCTGGTGGCGTCCCGGCCCTCCCGACTTTGTACTGCCGATTGATAATCGGGTGATTGGGTGGTATCTTTGCCGTCTGCCTGGGCTTCGCACTCTGCGAAGGCCAGACGAGCTTCGAGAACGGTGCAGGGGGTCGCTCTCATTGCGGCCCCCTTCATTCGTTTCACCGGCGATCCGGGAGGTTCCGGACCCGGAGCGAAGCACCCCCGCGCGAGGGAAACGATCGCGCAAAACCTGTAGTCGGTCAGTACCTTTCCAGGTCTCCGATTACACTACTAGAGGAGCAGGAAATGCGTACGACCGGTACGGTCAAATGGTTCAACGATGCGAAGGGGTTTGGATTCATCACCCCGGAGAACGGCGAGAAGGACTGTTTCGTCCATCACTCGGCCATTCAGGACAAGGGCTTCCGCTCGCTCGCCGAAGGCGACCGGGTAGAGTTCGACATCGTACAGGGCCAAAAGGGCCCGGCGGCGGAGAACGTCGTCAAGCTCGCGAAGTAAGTGAGGTCGGTGGGGTCGGTGAGGTTGGTGGGCCGGAATCTCTGGCCTCACTAACCCCGCCGGCCCCCCCGACAACTATGACCATCTTCACCCCCGGAGTGTCTGGATGATCGAGGTGACCATCGGCGAGGGCGACCGGTTGGACGGTGCGCTCAAGGCATTCAAGAAGAAGGTCATCAAGGCGGGCATCCTGAAAGATCTCCGCGCCAAGCGGCACTACCTCAAGCCCAGCGAAGCTCGTAAGCTCAAGTCCGCAGCCGCCCGGCGGCGGAAGCGGAAGGCCGCGCGCGTCTAGCTCCGAGCCGGGGCGAAGGGTAGTTTCCGCATCTTCCTAGATTCCACCTGATGCCCGAACTGAAAGACCGTCTCGAGACCGCACTCGCCGGCCGCTATACGGTGCAGCGGGAGATCGGCCGGGGCGGCATGGCGACGGTCTATCTTGCCCAGGACCAGAAGCACAGCCGTCCCGTGGCGGTGAAGATCCTCCATCCCCACCTTGCCGCGAACCTCGGCCCCGACCGGTTCCTTCGCGAAATCCAGATCGCCGCCCGGCTCAGTCATCCCCACATACTCACCCTCATCGATTCCGGCGAAGCCGACGGTCTGCTGTACTACATCATGCCGTTCGTCCAGGGGGAATCGCTTCGCGACCGGATGACCCAGGCGGGCCGGGTCGCGGTGGACGAGGCGCTTCAAATCACCCGTCATGTGGCGAGTGCTCTGAGCTATGCCCACAATCAGGGGGTGGTGCACCGGGACATCAAGCCCGAGAACATCATGCTCCACGAGGGCGAGGCGATGGTCACCGACTTCGGCATCGCCAAGGCGGTCAGCGCCGCGGGCAGCGAAAACCTGACCCAGACTGGCTCGACGGTGGGAACGCCGGCGTACATGAGTCCGGAGCAAGCCTCCGGGGAGAACGAGTTGGATGGGCGCAGCGATCTCTACAGTCTCGGCTGCGTGCTCTACGAGATGCTGACCGGGGTCCCTCCCTTCACCGGGTCCAATCCCCAAGCCATCATCGTGAAGCGCTTCACGGAAACCGCGGCACCCCTCCGGGCCAGGTGCCCCGACCTCGCCGAACCGATCGAGCGGGTTGTCCTGAAGGCGCTGGAGCGGCACCCGGCCAACCGGTATGCCTCCGCGCTCGATTTCGCCCAGGCACTCGCGCTCCCCGGCATGACCCCCACTCCGCCCGGTCCATCCCCGACAACCGTGCTAACTCCCCCGTCCAATCGGGCGGCCAAGTCGGTCGCGGTACTGCCCTTCGCCGACATGAGTCCCGAGCACGACCAGGAGTACTTCACCGACGGGATCGCCGAGGAGATCATCAACGCCCTCAGCAAGATCCAGGCGCTTCGGGTGGCCTCGCGTTCCTCCGCCTTTGCCTTCAAGGGCAAGCATCTGGACATCAGGGAGGTAGGGGAGAAACTCGGGGTCAGCACCGTCCTGGAGGGGAGCGTCCGCAAGGCCGGCAACCGGCTCCGGATCACCGCGCAGCTGGTCAACGTGACCGACGGATACCACCTCTGGTCGGACCGCTATGACCGGCAGCTGGAGGATGTCTTCGCGGTCCAGGACGAAATCGCCGAGAACATCGTGAAGGCACTGCGGGTGGTCCTCAGCGAAAACGAAAAACGTGCCATCGAACAGGCCCGGCCGGAGAACGTCCAGGCGTACGAGTATTACCTTCGCGGCCGCCAGTTTGTCCATCAGTACCGGGAAAAGAGCCTGCAATTCGCCCGGCGGATGTTCCAGCGGGCCATCGAAGTGGACCCGAACTTCGCGCGGGCCTACGCGGGATTGGCCGACATCAGCTCCATGCTCTACCAGTGGTGGGACGCCAGCGATGCCAATCTCAGTCAGGCCGAAACGGCCAGCCGGAAGGCTCTGGATCTGGCGCCTGGTCTCGCCGAAGCCCACGCCTCGCGAGGATTCGCACTGACGCTGACCAAGCGGTACGCCGATGCGGAACAGGCTTTCGACACTGCCCTCAAGCTCGATCCCACCCTCTACGAGGCCTATTACTTCTACGCCCGCACTTGTTTCCAGCAGGGAAAGCTCGAGCAGGCGGCCAAGCTGTTCGAGAAGGCCAGCGAAGTACGTCCGGAGGAGTTTCAAGCGCAGGCCCTCTGCTCGGTGGTCTACGCCGGGCTCGGCCGCCCGGCCGACGAGGAGAAAGCGCGTCGCCGCACGCTCGAAAAGATCGCGAAGCACCTTGAACTCAACCCCGACGACGCGCGGGCCCTTTACTTCGGCGCCGGCGCCGTCAGCAGGCTGGGGGATCGGGAAAAGGCGCTCGATTGGCTCGGGCGGGCTCTCGCGGTTGATCCGGAGGATTCGGCGGTGCTGTACAACGTGGGCTGTGTCTATGCCTTACTCGGCGAACAAGCCAAGGCGCTCGAATGCCTGGAGCAGGCGGTGGTCCATGGATATGGCCACAAGGATTGGATCGAGCATGACTCGGACCTCGACTCACTCCGAGATCTTCCCCGCTTTCGCAAGTTGATCGCGAGTATCTAGGCCGCCGGTTGATCGGGGGTCCGGTCCTCCCACAGCGCGAGTTTATTGTCCTCCGGGTCGGCGATCATCGCCATGATCCCCCAGGACATCTGGGTGGGCTCGCTCACGAAGCGGACCCCCCGCTCGTGGAGTATCCCGCAATAATGCAACAACCCGGGCACCCGGAACGTGATCCCGGTGTGCCGCCCCACCAGTGCCTTGGCATCCGGATGGACCGCCGGGTGGACGCCGAGGTGGGGCGGCTCCAGAAACAACTCCAGGCCGAAGCTTCCCTGCCGGTGGACCGGCAGACCCAGGATGTCGCGGTAAAACTCGACCGCGCGATCGAGATGGTTGACGAAGATGGCGAAGGAGTGGATCCCTTGGATCACGC
>DATECI010000031.1:0-9232 GCA_035286985.1 Gemmatimonadales bacterium | reverse complement strand
CCCTTCCACCGGGCCCCGCCGGCCCCAAAAGGTGCCGCAGACGACCCGGACCTCGGTTCCGTCGTCGTCGATGACCAGCGGCACGTCCGGGGCCTTGATTTCCTGGTACCGCGGCGTCGTCATCTTGAGCGTCGAGGGCAGATTGGCCCAGAGCTGGAAGCCGTGCATCCGGCCCTGCTCGTCGCCCTGGGGCATCTCCTGATGAATGATCCCGCTGCCGGCGGTCATCCACTGCACGTCTCCCGCCGCGATCGCCCCCCGATTGCCGAGGCTGTCGCCGTGCTCCACGGTGCCGGCTAACACGTAAGTAATCGTCTCGATCCCGCGATGGGGATGCCACGGAAAGCCGGCCAGGTAGTCCTCGGGCCGGTCGTTTCGGAAATCGTCCAGCAGGAGGAAGGGGTCGAAGTCGGTCGTGTTGCCGAACCCGAACGCCCGGCGCAAGTGAACCCCCGCGCCCTCGAGCGTCGGCTTGGATTTGAGGAGGCGTTTGATCGGGCGAATGGACATATTGAAAGATATCTGGGCAGCGCCGTTGCGCACTCACACTACCCGGTCACTTCCCCCATCGATCGGGATCTGCGCCCCGGTCGTCTTCGCAAACGCCGGACCCACCAGTGCCAGCACCGCGTTCGCCACGTCCCGGCTGGTAATCTCCACGCCGAGCAGGTTGTTCCGCTGGTACTGCTCCACCGTCATCCCATACTGCGCCGCCCGGTCTGCCAGGACCTGGTCGCTCCAGGCTCCGGTGTCCAGCACGAGGTGGGGATGCAGCGTGTTCATCCGGATACCGTCCTTGCCCAGTTCCAGCGCGGCCACCCGCGCGAGCTGGGTGAGTCCCGCCTTCGCGACGGAGTAGGCGCCCGCTCCGGGTCCCGGTGCCGGGACGTTTTTCGATCCAATGATCACCACGCAGGGCTCGAAACCGAGCCGGAGGAAGGGCACCGCCTGCTGCAGCAGGGCAAGGTGACTGGTCAGGTTGACCGCCAGGCTGTGCTCCCATACGGCCGGCTCGATTTGCCCGATCCGCTGGCTCGGCGGAAAGACGCCCGCATTGCTTACCAGGATGTCGAGGCCGCCGAATCGGGTGACGCAGCCGGCCAGGGCGCGCTCCATGGCATCGGGATCGGTGACATCAGCGACCACCCCGACGCAACCATCGCCATCGAGCAGCGCTTCGATCTCGGGATTGATGTCGGTCCCTACGACCGCGGCACCTTCGCCATGCAGCGCTTCCGCTACCGCCCGGCCAATGCCGCTCGCCGCCCCGGTCACCAGCGCCACCTTTCCCGAGAGGGGAGGACGGCCCCCGCCGCTGCGAAGCTTGGCCTGCTCCAGCTCCCAGTACTCCACCTCGAACAGCTCCGCCTCCCCGAGCGGCTTCCATCCGCCCAGCCGCTCGGCCCAGGCGATCGCCCGCGCGGTGTGGCGGGCGATCTCGCCGGTCAGCGCCGCCTCGCGGGGCGAGCTCCCGATCGTCACGAATCCGCGCTCCTCCCAGACGATCCAGCGGGGAGCCGAATCGAGCGGCCGAAGCGACGGTCTCTGGTGGCGGCGGAAGTAGTCGCGGTACCGATCGGCAAAGCCCGGTACCGCCGATTCCCAGTCCCCCGATGCCACGAGTGGCACCGGCTTGGTGCGAATCACGTGGTCGGGGGTCAGCGGCCCCCGAGTCGCGACCGCCGCTGCATCGGGCCGGGATGCGAACCCGAACGCCTCGGGTGACTGGTCGAGCCGGGCCACTACTGGACTGCCCAATACTCGCCCCACCGCGCGCCGAAGCCCGGCCAGGCTCGCGAGCCCGGCGCGGTCGAGCGGAGCAACGGCACGAGCTTCCCGAACCGGAATCCCGGCGCCGGCCTGCTCGAGGTGGCGCTCGGCCATGCCGACCAGCCCGATCATCCGCTCGTAGCTGGTCCGGGCTTCCGGCGCGAAGCTGAAGATGCCGTGGTTGAGCAGCACGATGCCCTCGAGCCGGCGCCAATCGGCGGCGCGGGTTAGCTCCCGCACCGTCCGGGCCAACATGAACCCGGGCATGACGTACGGCACGACCAGGACCCGGTCTCCGTAGATCTCCCGGATCCGGCGCTCCCCATCGGGGGTGTTGCTCACCGCCACCACCGCATCGGCGTGGGTATGGTCCACGAAGGCGAACGGGATGATGGCGTGGAGGATCGCCTCGACCGAAGGCGTCGGCGCCGCCGGATCGAGCAGCGCGGCCCGCTGGGCTCGCACCATGTCGGTATCGGAGAGGGCCGGCAGCTCCGCCATCCTCCGCAGCACTTCGAGCCGCACCGGCGCGAATCCGGCCGGCTCGATCGTGGCCAGATCCCATCCGCTCCCTTTGATGTAGAGCACCTCTTCGACCTCGCCGAAAAGGTTCAGCCCCGTAGTCTTGACCGAAGTATTCCCCCCCCCGAAGAGCACCAGGGAGGGATCGCCTCCGAGGAGCCGGGAGCTGTACACCCGGAGCTCCAGGGGCGACGCGCAACGCGATGCTTCCGCGTCGTTCCAGCGGTTTTCCATAGGGAGCAATCTACTCCACTGGTTGGCTCCGGGGAGGGAATCCGCTATCTTCCGGCGTGTCCGAGAACTCCTCCTGGAGGGAGATCGTAGCGCGGTACCAGACCCCTAGCGTCAAGCGGGCGGTTTGGCAGCTCGTGTCCACTGTTTTCCCGCTCCTCGCCGCCTTCGCCCTGATGTACTGGAGCCTCTCGGTGAGCTACTGGCTTACCCTGGCGCTCGCGCTTCCCACCGCGGGGCTCGCGATCCGGACCTTCATCATCATGCACGATTGCGGGCACGGCTCGTTCCTGCCGTCCCGCACTTGGAACGACATCGTGGGGTGGGTGACCGGGATTCTCACGGCCACACCGTATTCCCACTGGCGCCGGGAGCACGCGATCCATCATGCCAATTCCGGTCATCTCGACGGGCGCGGCACCGGCGACATCACCACCCTCACGGTTCGGGAATACCTCGGGCTCGGCCGGTTGGGCCGGGTCAAGTATCGGTTGTATCGGAACCCGCTGATTCTCCTGGTCTTCGGACCGACGTTCCTGTTCATCAAGCATCGTTGGCCGTCCCGGAGATTCGCGGGCAAGCGGGAGATTCTGAACGTCCATGGTACCAATCTCGCCCTGGCCGGCATGATCGCCACCCTGTCACTTCTGATCGGGTTCCGCGAGTTCGTTCTGATCTGGGTTCCCACCCTCCTCCTGAGCAGCGCGGCGGGAATCTGGCTGTTTTACGTACAGCACCAGTTCGAGGACGCGTACTGGCGGGGTGAGGGCGAGTGGGACTATGTCACGGCCGCGGTGGCGGGGAGTTCCTACTTCCGGCTCCCGAAAGTCATCCAGTGGTTCACCGGCAATATCGGATTCCATCACGTCCATCACCTCAGCCCGCGCATCCCGAACTACCGGCTCGAGCGCTGCCATCGGGAGAATCCCACCTTTCAGAAGGTGACGACCCTCACCATCGGGCAAAGCATCCGCACGATGGGCCTCAAGCTGTGGGACGAGGAGAGCGAGCGGATGGTGGGCTTCGGCCACCTGCGCCGGCTTGGGCAAAGGCAGACCGCCGGGTAGGACGTCCGCTGCTTCTATCATTCCCATCTGTGCATTCGGTGAAATCGCGAGACCCAGTATCCCCCGAAGCGGTGGGTCGGGAGGTGCTACACGCCGAGGAGCGCATCAGGCCCTGGATTCTGGAGACCCCGGTCCTCCCCTCTCCGCTCGGTCCCGTTTTCAAGCTCGAGAACCGCCAGCACACCCATTCCTTCAAGGTCCGGGGGGCGTTCAGTAAGCTCCTGGCGCTCTCTCCTCCCGACCGGGCCGGCGGAGTCATCGCCGCTTCGACCGGGAATCATGGCGCGGCGGTAGCCTACGCCGCTGCCAAGTTGGGAACCCGGGCCTGCATCGTGGTCCCCCAGGGTGCCAACCCCGGGAAGCTGGCGACGATCCGGGCGCTTGGGGCCGCCGTGGAAACGCACGGGACCGACTCAGCGGAAGCTGAAGCGCACGCCCGCCGCGAATCGGTGGGACGCGGCATTCCGTATGTCTCACCCTATAACGATCTGACGGTTATCGCCGGGCAGGGAACGGTCGGTATCGAGCTCGCCCGCCAGCTCCCCCGCGCTGAGGTCGTGTTCATCGCGCTGGGCGGTGGCGGGTTGCTCGCCGGAGTGGCGGCCCACCTCAAAGCGATCTGGCCCGGTGTGGTGGTGATCGGGTGCTCGCCGGAAAATTCCGCGGTCATGATTGCCTCGGTGGCGGCGGGGCGGATCCTGGAGCTCGAGTCGAAGCCGACTCTGTCGGACGGGACCGCCGGGGGAATCGAGCCCGGCGCAATCACCTTTGAGCTCTGCCGGGCCCTGGCGGATGATTACATCACCGTTTCCGAAGCGGAGATCCTGGCTGCGATGCGCCGGATCTACCAGGCCCACGGCTTCCTGGTCGAGGGAGCCGCGGGCGTGGCTCTGGCCGGGTATTTTCGTCAGGCGGAGCAGTGGCGCGATCGAACCGCGGTGGTGATTCTCTGCGGTGGGAACGTGAATCCGGCAGTGCTCGCCCGCTAGGGAAACTGCTAGGCGGGTGCGTGAACGCGCTTCCTCCCCCACCCTGGGTGAGATCTTGACGCTTCCTCTATGCTACGGGACGACCGGCTCCGGCCGCCGGCGCCCACGCCCAGGATGAGCGGTCCCGGCTCCCTGTCGCCTGCGGAGATCGAGGCGACTGCCCAGATCCTGGCCCGCTCCATCCGGGAAACGCCGGTCTGGTCCTGGCGGGACGAGGTCCTGGCCCGGCGGCTGGGTCCCGGGACCGAGCCGATCCTCAAGTTGGAGCTGTTCCAGCACGCCGGCAGCTTCAAGGCCCGGGGTGCGCTTGCTGTCATGCTCGGCCTCGACCCGGACGCCCTGAAGCGGGGGGTGACGGCGGTAAGCGCGGGTAACCACGCCATCGCCGTGGCCTGGGCCGCTGGGACCCTCAGCAGCACCGCCAAGGTGGTGATGCCGGAAAGCGCGGATCCCTACCGAGTCGCCCGCTGCCGCGGGTTAGGCGCGCAGGTGGTCCTCACGGGGGATGTGCATGCCGCGTTCGCGGAAACCCAGCGGATCGAGCGGGAGGAAGGCCGCGCCTTGGTGCACCCCTTCGAGGGACCCCGCACCGCGCTCGGCACCGCGACCTTGGGGAGGGAGCTGCTCCGCCAGCGGCCCGACCTCGAGGCGGTGATCGTACCCATCGGCGGCGGCGGCCTGGCCGCCGGCCTGAGCGCCGCGATCAAGCAGCAGAAGCCCGAATGCCAGGTGATCGGGGTCGAGCCCGAAAGCAACGACGTCATGCTGCGGAGCATCCGCTCGGGGCATCCGGAAAAGGTCCCGGAAGGGGGCCCCCGCACCATCGCCGATAGTTTGAGCCCGCCCTACACCATGCCGTACAGCCTCGATCTCTGTCGGCGTTATCTCGACGATGTGGTGCTGGTGAGCGATGACGCGATGCGGGTGGCGCTTGCCCTCCTCTTCCGGGGCGCCAAGCTCGCGGTGGAGCCGGCCGGCGCCGCCGCGACGGCGGCGCTGCTCGGGCCATTGCGGGAGCGGCTCCGAGGAAAGCGGGTAGGGCTGATCGTCTGCGGAACGAACATCGCTCCGGAGCGGTACGCCGAGCACCTCGCGCGGGGGATGGCGCTGCTCGGGGAGTGAGTGGGTCTGGTCTCTCCCCAAGACCTTAGATTTGGGGCAATCCTCTCCTGTCACCGATCGGGTGGAGCACTTCATGAGTTCCTTCCTCCTCGCTTTGCTGGTGTCGACTCAGTCGCAGCCGGTCCAGGCTCGTTACGATATCCTCATCGCCGGTGGCACCGTCCTCGACGGCACCGGCGTCCCCGGCTACCGGGCCGATGTGACCGTCAAGGGGGACCGGATCGCCGCGGTCTCCCGGACCCCGCTGGCGCGCTCGAGCGCGGCGCGGGTCATCGACGCTCGCGGCAAGGTCGTGTCTCCCGGTTTCATCGATCTCCACGCGCACAATGAAGGAATCCTCCAGATGCCGGACGCCGAGAGCCGGGTCCGGCAGGGGGTCACCACCGCGCTGGGCGGTCCCGATGGCGGCGGGCCCTCTCCCTTCGGTGAGTACCTCGCGCGAGCCGAACGACTGCCGCTCGGCGTCAACGCGGCCTGGCTGGTGGGGTTCGGGTCGATTCGGCAACGGGTGCTCGGCCGGAGCGACCGCGCCCCGAACGACGAAGAGCTCTCCCGCATGAAGCGGATGGTAGCCGAGGCGATGCACGAGGGCGCCTTCGGAATCTCGACCGGGCTCTTTTATGTGCCTCAGACGTATGCCACCACCGAGGAAGTGATCGCCCTCTCCCGGGTCGCCGCGGATTCCGGCGGCTTCTATACCTCGCATCTCCGCAAGGAAGGCCTGGGGCTGCTGGAGGGGGTCGAGGAAGCCATTCGGATCGCGCGCGAAGCCCGAATTCCCGTGGTGCTCACCCATCACAAGGTGATCGGCAAGGCGATGTGGGGCGCCAGTGCCAAGACGCTCCAGTTGATCGATCGGGCCCGAGCCGAAGGGCTCGACGTGACGGCGGACCAATACCCCTATGACGCGAGTTCCACCGGCTTCAACGTCCTGGTCCCCGCCTGGGCCATGGCGGACGGCGACACCGCGTTTGCGCGGCGAGTGAAGGACCCCGTGCTCCGCGACAGCATCATCAAGGGGATCATTGACATTCTCGAAAACGACCGGGGGGGTGGCGATCTCCGGAGGCCCCAGTTTGCCAGCGTGAGCTGGAAACCGGATCTCAACGGCAAGACGCTCTACCACTGGGCGGTGGAGCGCGGGGTGCCGACGACCAGCGCGGGCGCCGCCCCGTTGGTGATCGAGGGGGTTCTGAACGGTGGCGCCAGCATGGTGTACCACGTCATGGACGAGGGGGATGTGCAGCGGATCATGCAGCATCGCTGGACCGCGATTGCCTCGGATGGTGCGCTCTCCCGGCCCGGCCCCAGCGTGCCGCATCCCCGGAATTACGGCACCTTTCCGAGAGTCCTGGGCCGCTACGTGCGGGAGCTCAAGGTGCTGACCCTCCCCGAAGCGGTGCGCAAGATGACCTCGCTCCCCGCCGCCCGGCTTGGCCTTACTGATCGGGGGAAGATCGCGAGCGGGTTAATGGCGGACCTGGTGGTGTTCGATCCCACTACCGTGGCCGACCAGGCCACCTACGAAGCGCCCCACCAGTATCCGGTTGGGATCGACTACGTCATCGTGAACGGACAGGTGGAGGTGGATGGCGGAAAGTTCACCGAAGTCCGGGCCGGCCGGGTCCTCCGGCACGCTCCGCAATGGGCCCCGATCGCCTTTGTGAACGTGAACGTCGTTCCGATGGACCGGGAGCGAGTGCTCACCGGGCAGACTGTGGTGATCCAGGGAGACAAGATCGCCGCGCTGGGCCCCGCGGCCCAGGTGCGGATTCCGGCGGGGGCGGTACGGGTGAACGGCGCTGGCAAGTACCTCATTCCCGGTCTGGGCGAGATGCACGCGCACATCCCCCCAGGCGCCGCTCCGGATTCGGAAATCGTGAGGACTCTCGCGTTGTGGGCCCTCAAGGGAGTCACGACGGTCCGCGGCATGCTCGGAACTCCGAAGCACCTCGAGTTCCGGGACCGGGCCGCCCGGGGCGAGATCCTGAGCCCGCGGATCTGGACCTCGGGCCCGTCGTTCAGCGGAGCCAGCGTGCCGAAGGCCGACTCCGCGGTCCGCATGGTCCTGGCCGAAAAGGCCCTGGGCTACGACTTCCTGAAGATCCACCCGGGAGTGCCGCGAGATGGGTTCGATTCGCTCGCCGTCACGGCCGACCGCGTGGGGATCCGCTTTGCCGGGCACGTGCCGCTCGCCGTAGGCTTGCACCGTGCCCTCGAGGCGAAGTACTGGAGCATTGACCATCTCGACGGGTTCGTCGAGGCGCTGGCCCGCCGCGCGCCCACCACCAGCCAGGAAGACGGCTTCTTTGGCATGGCGCTCCTCGATAGCCTGGAGGAGTCGCGCTTGCCGGCGCTGATCGCCGCGACCAGGGCCGCCGGCACCTGGATGGTGCCCACCATGGGTTTCTTCGAATCCATGGCAGGGGACGAGACCATTGAGGCGCTCTCAGATCGGCCCGAACTGCGCTACGTCTCCCGCTCCATGGCGCTCAACTGGATCAACGGGACCCGGCAGCTCCGGGGGGTGAGCGACGACACCGCCGCCACCCGGCTGGCCCGCCAGCGCTTCATCGCGCTGCGGCGCAAGATCCTCAAGGCACTCCACGACGGCGGCGTGGGGGTGGCCCTCGGCTCGGATGCTCCCCAGTTCTGGAACGCGCCGGGGTTCTCTCTGACCCGGGAGCTCGCCGCCTATGTTGGGGCCGGGCTCACTCCGTACCAGGCGCTCGCCACCGGCACCCGCAACATCGCGCGGTTCCTTGGGAACGAGGCCGAGGCGGGGACCATCGCGGTCGGGAAACGGGCCGACCTGATCCTGCTCGAGGCCAACCCGCTCCAGGACATCAGAAATGTTGCCAAGCAGGATGGGGTGATGATCGGAGGCCGCTGGTTGCCGAAAGAAGAGATCGAAAGACAGCTCGCTGCACTTGTCGTGAGATAGCCCATAGCCAAGGAACCTCCATGAATCCGCTCCGTACCATCGTCCTCGCCGCCGGGACCATGGCGGCATTCGCCTCCCAGACGCCCGCCCAGATCGTCAGTGAATCGGTGGACCTCTCTGCGCTCCAGCAGATCCGGGATGAGGGCATGAACCGGTCCAAGCTCGACGATCTGGCGACGTATCTCACGGATGTCATTGGCGCTCGGCTCACGAACTCGCCCGCGGCTCGTATCGCGAACAGCTGGGCCGCCGAGACCTTCCGCTCCTGGGGGTTGACGAATATCAAGCTCGAGCCCTGGGACTCGGCCTTTGGCAGGGGCTGGGAGATTGTGAATTACAGCGGCCGGATTCTCGAGCCCTGGCCCAAGCCGCTCGCCGCCTACCCGCAGGCCTGGAGCGGAAGCACTCTGGTCAAAGGCAAGCCCGGTAGGTTGACTTGTCAGGCGGTGATCCTCGACATCCGCGACTCGACCGATCTCGCGAAATACACCGGCAAGCTCAAGGGGGCTTGCGTGCTTCGCGGGGCCCCGCGCCCGATTCCGCCCGAGTTTGACCCGGCCCGGACCCGGCTCAGCCTCGATGAATTG
>DATECI010000030.1:0-3800 GCA_035286985.1 Gemmatimonadales bacterium | reverse complement strand
GGCGGGGTGATCTGGGGAAAGCGGTTGACCGGAAGCCGCAGCATCGCGAATCCGCCCAGCAGGGTGATCACGATCGAGAGCACCCCGGCCAGCACGGGCCGGCGGATGAACAGGTACCGGACGGTCGGTGAGGTCGGTGAGGTCACGGACGGCGGGCTCCCTGCGGCGGGGGAGCCGCCGAAGCGGAATCCGATGCGGCAACCGGCCGCACCTTCGTCCCGGGAAAGACCTTCTGGATCCCGTCCACCACGACCCGATCGCCGGGAGCGAGCCCCCTTTCGATGAGCCAGTCGCTTCCCTGCCAACTGCTGGCCACCACGTCGCGGGGCCGCACGGTGTCGCCCGGGGCCAGCAGGTAGACGCTCTGGCGGCCCATGGCCTGGAGCACCGCGCGCTGGGGAATCAGGATCGCGCTGTCGCGGGTTATGCCGAGCAGTCGCACTCGGACGAACTGTCCGGGAAGGAGCAACCGGCCGGGATTGGGAAAGACCGCGCGGAGGAGTTGGGTGCCGGTCGCGGGGTCGAGTACCGGGTCAATGAACCCCAGCCGTCCGGAGTCGGGCGCCGGCCTCCCGTCGGGCAGGATTGCCTCGAATCGGAGCGGGCTACCCGGTTCGATCAGCCGGCTGGTCTTGGGATCGCGCCTCCAGGAGAGGAGCTGCTGACCGGAGGGCCGGAGGGACACATAGATGGGATCGAGCACGTCGATCGTGGTAAGCACGTCCTCAGAACCCCGCACCCGCGCGCCCGTCTCAAGCAGGGCCTTGCCGACCCGGCCAGCGATTTCGGCCCGCACGGTGGCATCGTCGAGATTCTTCCTGGCCCGGTCGGCCGCACCCCGGGCGGCTTCCACAGCCGCCTCGGCCTGCTGGGCCTGGGCCACTGCGTTGTCATAGTCCTGCCGCGAGATCGCGTTGTCCTTGAGCAGCGCGGTAAACCGCTGCAGGCTCGCTACCGCGTTGGTTTGCCGCGCTTCCGCCTCTGCCAAGCGGGCCCGGGCCGAACGCCAATCGGCATCGTAGGAGGTCGGGTCGATCCGGTAGAGCACCTGTCCGGGCCGCACCGCCTGGCCTTCCCGAAACGGACGCGCGACGATGATGCCGCCAACCTGGGAGCGCACCTGCACGCTCCGGGACGCCTCGACTTCACCGGAGAACTCGAAGACCTGGTCCACCTGCTTCGGGACGACCGTGATGACCACCACTTCCGGAGGAGGCGGAGCGCCTTGCGGCGCTGGCTTACAGCCGAGTGCGCCCAACCCTCCCGCAACCACCCCAAGAATCCAGCGCCCCATGAATTCCCACCCCTTTCTAGAGCCCGGTGCCGCCTCGACTACGCTTCCTCTACTTGCTGCTCAACTCCCAGTTCTTCCCTGGCACCTCCGGTCAGCCCGCGCTCGACCAACTCGAGAAACTCCTTGAGAACGGCGCCCGGCTCCGGCACCGGCCCCTGGCAATAGCGCACCAGGCGTTGCCGGCCCACCAGCATGCCGATCACAGCCGCACCGATTGCCCGGGCCATGTTCCCGGCGTTCACCGGGCGAAATTCGCCGTGCCGGATACCGGCTTCGATGACTCCCTGAAAAACCCGGGGACAGCGGGTGCCCATCTCGCCGCTCACCACCAGACCTGCCTCCGGATAATTCGGGGCCGAAGCCATCCCAACCAGCAGCAAATCGGCGTTGCCGGGGCGGTTGAG
This sequence comes from Gemmatimonadales bacterium, assembly GCA_035286985.1. GTDB lineage: Bacteria > Gemmatimonadota > Gemmatimonadetes > Gemmatimonadales > GWC2-71-9 > JABFSM01. Next base: position 2,102 of record DATECI010000030.1, on the reverse strand, counting down.
CCGGGCCCACATCCGCTCGATCAGGTGCCGCAAGAGTTCGGCGTAGCTGCCCCGGTGATTGATGAGGAGCGCCTCATCCTCGGCGGCGCCCGAGAAGAACCGGTCGGAAAGGACTTCCTGGAAGAGGGTGGCCTTGGTGCCGAAGTAGTGCTGCACCGTGCCGGGGCTCACTCCAGCGCGCTCGGCAACGTGAGCCAAGGTCGCCGCTTCGAACCCCCGTTCCCCGAAGACGAGGGCGGCGGCGTCCAGGATTTCCCGGGGACGTTCAGTGGGGCGGCGTTGCCACCGAGGGGCCTCAACGGACTCAGACATGGGGGACATAACTAATCATCGGATAAAATAATTGCAACACGAGATCCCAGCGGTGCTTCATGTTACAGCTCTGTCGTATTTAGATGATTAGCAGGTCTTAACGCGAATCAGTCAAGTGTGCCGATGCTGCTATGACCGCGCCGCGTTAGCGTCTAGGTTCGAGCTTCATGCGCCTGCTCCTCCCGCTGGGGCTCTTCTGTGCCGGGCCCAGCCTCCCGGCTTCCTGGGCCCAGGATCCCGCCCGGGTCGGCTCCGGCGACAGTCTGGTTACCGTGGGCGTCGCGGTGCGCCACGACACGCTGCCGGTGGAAGCCGCCCTGATCCGCAGCGGCCGAGTGGTGAGATACACCGACAGCCGGGGGCGCGCCGAACTCCGGCTTCCTGCCGGAGAGCGGCAGATCGTCGCGGCGAAGATCGGCTTCAAAGCCGAGACGCTTCTGGTCTCGCTGCGCCTGGGCGCCGATACGAGCGTGGCGCTGCACCTCACCCAGTTGCCGGCCGAACTCGCGGAGCTCGTCGTCTCGACCACCCGAACCGACCGCCGCATCCAGGACGAGCCGCTCCGGGTCGAAATCCTGACCCAGGAGGAAGTCGAGGAAAAGCTGCGGATGACCCCAGGCGACATCACGATGATGCTCAACGAAACGCCGGGATTGCGGGTGCAGACGACTTCGCCGTCGCTCGGAGGAGCCAACGTTCGGGTCCAGGGTCTTCGGGGCCGGTACACCCAGATCCTGGCCGATGGGCTTCCACTCTATGGTGGGCAAACCGGAGGGCTGGGCCTCCTCCAGATTCCGCCGCTCGATCTCGGTGGCGCCGAAGTCATCAAGGGAGTCGCGTCGGCCCTCTATGGTGGATCGGCGCTGGGCGGAGTGATCAACCTGCTTTCCCGCCGTCCGGGAGCGGATCCGACTCGGGAACTCCTCCTTAACCAGACGACTCTGGGAGGTACGGACGCGGTGGGGTTTGCGTCGGATCGGCTGGGGAAACACTGGGGCTACACGGTCCTTGCGGGGACGCACCGGCAATCCCGAGTGGATCGCGACGAGGATGGCTGGACCGACGTCGCGAGTTATCGTCGGGCGGTCCTGCGGCCGCGGGCTTTCTGGAACCATCCAAGGGGCCATTCGGTAATGCTGACGTCTGGCGCTACCCTGGAGGGGCGGGAGGGAGGGACGATGGAAGGAGCCCTGGACCCGAGCGGGTCTCCTTACCCCGAGCAGCTCCGTACCACTCGGGTTGACGCAGGCGGCGTCGGGCGTTTCCGGATCAGCGGCCCGGCGATACTTTCGGTCCGGGGCTCGGCGGCTCTCCAACGGCACCGGCACATTTTCGGCGAGGTGCGCGAACGCGACCAGCATATCACCTGGTTCGGCGAAGCGGCACTGTCGCTGCCCAGAGGCGCGTCTCATTGGGTGGTGGGATTGGCGGTCCAGGAGGAGCGGTATCGCGCCAGCGATGTAGCCGGATTCGACTTCAGCTTCACGGCCCCAGGACTGTTCGCCCAGTACACCGTCGATCTTCAGGAGTCGCTAGCGCTCTCGGCCAGCGCACGAGTGGACCGGCACAGCGCATACGGCACCCAGTGGTCCCCCCGGATTTCCGTGCTGGCTCGACTCGCCCCTCGCTGGTCGCTCCGGACCTCGGCCGGCACCGGGTACTTCGCTCCGACGCCGTTTACCGAGGAAACCGAGGTCATCGGCCTCGACCCGCTGGCTCCCCTGCAGCTCGACCGGGCGGAACGGGCGTGGGGTGGCTCGATCGATCTTGCCGGCCCGATCGCCACCCTT
>DATECI010000029.1:0-3040 GCA_035286985.1 Gemmatimonadales bacterium | reverse complement strand
TCCGCGAAGTCCCCCGCCCGATGATCCCGTCGGGCCTTCTGCTGGTGCTGGCCTTCCAGACGCCCGGGTCCGCGCCGCAACCTCCTTACTGGCAGCAACGGCTCCGCTACGACATCACCGCCACCCTGGATGAGGCCCGGGGGACGCTGGGCGGCCAGCAGGGCATTCTCTACGTCAACAACTCGCCCGACACACTCCGCACTTTCGCGCTGCATCTCTATCTCAATGCCTTCCGGCCCGGCTCTCGCTGGGCCGACGCCGACAGCGCCGAAGGCCGGCGCCGCTTCAACGACCTCAGCGACCCCGACTACGCCTACAACCGGATCAGCGAGGTGCGGATCATGGGCCAGCCGGTGGCGCCGATCTACCCCTTCGCGCCCGACAGCACGGTGGTCCGATTCGAGTTGCCGAGCGCCGCAGCCCCGGGCGACAGCTTCACGGTGGAGCTGGGGTGGGAAGGCCGCCCTTCCACGCTGCCGAGGCGGCAGGGGCGGCGGGGAAGGCAGTACGACTTTGCCCAGTGGTATCCCCGGGTGGTGGCCTACGACAAGTACGGCTGGCAGGAGCACCCGCTCTATCCGGGAGGCGAGTTCTACGGCGACTTCGGCGATTTCTACGTCGCGCTCGATCTTCCTGAAGACCAGGTCGTCGGGGCGACGGGAGTGCCGGTGTGCGGCGATCCGGGATGGGAACGGGCCAACCGGAATCCCGGTCGCGCCGTGGAGTACGGCCGCGAGGGGTATGGTCCGGTGCGGTGCGATGGCATTGCGCCGGCCGGGCGCAAGCGCATCGACTGGGTCGCGAAAGACGTGCACCACTTCGCGATGTCCATGAATCCGGCTTACCGCTACGAGGGGGGCCGGTACCGGAGCGTGCTGGTCCACGTGCTGTATCAGCCGGGCGACGAGCGGAGCTGGGGCGGGGGCGTCGCGGTCCGCAATACCGAGGAAGCGCTCCGCTGGCTCGACCAGCTCTTCGGACCGTTCCCCTGGCCCCAGATTACCAACGTGCATCGGATCGAGGGCGGCGGCACCGAGTTCCCGATGATGGTGCACGACGGCTCTCCCGGGTTAGGTCTGATCCTGCACGAAGTGGGGCACAACTACCTGATGGGGATTCTGGCGAACAACGAGTGGAAGGAAGGGTGGCTCGACGAGGGCTTCACCAGCTTCCAGACCAGCTGGTACAACGAGATCCGCCAGGGAAGAAGCGCCTATTCCCCGCTGGAGCGGAGCATCCTGCTCTTCGATCTGGATGGGTGGTCGGAGCCGGTAAGCCAGGCGGGAGAGCGTTTTCGCGATTTCGGCAGCTACAGCGCCATGACGTACAACCGGGGCGAGCTGTTCTTCCATCAGCTCCGCGCCATCGTGGGCGACTCCGCCATGCAAGCCATTCTCCGCACCTACTACCAGCGTTGGAAGCTCAAGCATGTGGACGAGACCGCGTTCCGGGAGGTCGCGGAAGAGGTGTCGAAGCTGGATCTGAAACCGTTCTTCGCGCAGTGGCTGCACAGCACGGAGCTTTATGATTACGCGGTCGGGAAGGTAAAGAGCGTCAACGGTCAACGGTCAACAGTCAACGGGAACGGCCTTGCGGGGGAGAATGTCTTCCGGACGAGGGTCGAGGTCATTCGCAGAGCGCCGGGGGTGTTTCCGGTGACCGTCGTGGTCCGGTCCCGGAGCGACTCGGCCCTAACCCGCACCGACGGCGTCGCCGAGCGGCAATGGGTGGAGCTGGTGACCCGGGAGCGGCCCCGCGAGGTGGAGCTGGATCCGGAGGTCCGGTCCCACGACTGGAACGTGCTCAACAACCGGAAGCGGCGGGGCCTGCTGGGCTTCCGGCGGGCGCCCCGGAGCGAGTGGTACCTCGACCGGCTGTTCTCCCAGCCCACCCGGCGCGACCGGCTGACCATTGGGCTCGTGCCGACCATCTGGTACAACGACGCGGGCGGGGTGACGGTCGGGGTTCGAACCCGCACCAACTATCTGGGGCGCTTCCAGCAGAACACCGGCTGGTGGAGCCTGGACACCAGGCGGCTCTCCGATTCGGACGGCTTTCCGAGCGGGGTCTTTCTCCGGTTCCGGAATCCGATTCGGCTCTACCGTCCCCAGTTCTCTCAGACCCTGGAGGGCTACGCCGTCGAGGGACGGGGCGGCCTGGCCGCGAGCGCCGAGCGGGAACTGAGCCGGCACCGGACGTTGGGCGCGCGCGGCTTTGCGGGCCTTTCGGTGCGCTGGCTGGTCACCACCGATACCGAGTATCTGGACCCCGGGTACTGGGACGGCGGCGGGACGGTCGAAGCCTCGAGCTGGTGGCGAACTACCGACCGCTGGGGAGCCTGGACCGTTTCAGGGCGGCTTTCCCTGGGTGGTGGGCTGGAGTACCGGAATCGGGGTGATGGCATCGCCACCAGCGATCGCTACGACGTGCAGCTTTATCTCCGAAGCGTCGGCGAATTCAGCGCTCGGCGCGCACTGAGCCAATCCGCTGGATTGGCGGTTCGCCTCTTCGCGGGGGGCATCTTCTCGGAGGACCGGTCTCTCAAGCAGCGCCAGCTCTTCGTGGCCGGCGCCGACCCCTATGAGCAGTTCGCCAATCCTTTCCTCCGCTCCCGGGGCGCCTTGCTGGCCCGAAAGGGAGTCCACTACCTGATGCCGGGTGGCGGAGGGGTGCGGGGGCTGGCGCCGGCGACGAGCGCACCCCGGCTCATGGCGATCAACGCCGAGGTAGACCAGGTCGTACTCACACGCAGCCAGGGCCGGCTTCTCCGGGAGGTGCGCATCGTGGCATTCGGCGATCTGGCGCTCGGCAACGGCGATCTTCCTGAGGACGGGCAAGGCGCCGGGCTGGTCGGGGATGCTGGTGTGGGATTCCGCCTGGGACACCGGATCGGAGCTACCTTCTTTACGACTCGAATCGATTTTCCGATTCTGGTGAGCCGGAGCGCCCTGGCGGTCAATGCGCGGGAGCGGGCGTTCGGGGCGAGGTGGGTGTTCAGTTTCGTCGGCGGGGAGAGGTAACTAGAAAGACGTGAACGGTG
>DATECI010000028.1:0-3837 GCA_035286985.1 Gemmatimonadales bacterium | reverse complement strand
GCGTCGGTTCGGCCGGAGACGGTAGCGCCGGAGGGGTTTGCAGAATTGTATCGGGTGCTCATTGACGCGGGGTGGCGGGGGCAGTAGCTTTGTGAAAACTTTCACATATCGTGCGCAAGATCGCCGACTCGACCGTTCACCGGCTCTCCCTCTATTTGCGGTTGCTGGAGGAGTTCGCCGCACACGGGGCGAGCACGGTCAGCTCCGCCGCCCTGGCGGCGCGGGGAGGGACCACGTCGGCGCAGGTGCGGAAGGATCTTTCCTTCTTCGGATCGTTCGGGAAGCGGGGCCTCGGGTATCCAGTGGCCGCGCTCATCGATCAGCTCGGAGGGATTCTCGGCCTCAACCGGCGCTATCGGGTGGTGGTGATCGGGGCCGGGAAGATCGGTAGCGCCCTGGTGCAGTACCGGGGCTTCAAGGAGCGGGGCTTCGATCTGGCGGCGATCTACGACAATGATCCGAAAAAAATCGGGCGGGAGTGGACCGGCTTGACGGTGCGGGACGTGGCGCATCTGGAGCGGGATCTTCAACATCACCCCGCGGATATTGGCGCCGTCGTGACGCCGGCGGAAGCGGCCCAGGGAGTGACGGACCGTCTGGTCAAGAGTGGCGTCACGGCGATCGTCAACTTTGCCCCGGTGCAGCTGCTGGTGCCGGAGCGAGTGACGGTAAAGAGCGTGAATCTGGTCCTGGAGCTTGAGGCGCTGTCGTATGCCATAGGGGCCAGGGGGCCAGGGAGCTCCTGAACCCGACAGGGTGAACCGTGAACCGGCAACAGTGAACCGGACCTGCCTCAGCTCGCTCCTCGTATCCGCTACCTTCCTTGCATGCCCCCCGTCCGAGTCACCTCCGAGATTGGTCCGCTCCAGGCCGTCCTGGTGCACACGCCCGGTCTCGAGCTCGAGGCGGTGACCCCGGGGAACCGGGAGGACTATCTCTACGATGATCTGATCGGGCTTGAGGTCTCGGCTCGGGAGCATGCCCTCCTCAAGCGGGTGCTCAGTCGCTTCGCCACGGTGCACGAAGTTTCCGATCTCGTGAGCGAGGTGCTCGAGCAGCAGGAGGCGCGCGAGTACCTGATCGGCCGAGCCCTGGCCGTGGTACCGTCGGAGCCGCTGGCGCAGCAGCTGGGCCGGCTCCCCCCCCGGACCATCGTCCGGATGCTGATCGAAGGGACTGAAGAGGAGCCGGGTCCGATCGCGCGGGCCCTGAACGAAACGGGCTTCGTCTTCCCACCGCTTCCCAATCTCTTCTTCCCGCGGGACACCGGCATGGTGATCGGGAGCCACGTCGTGGTGGGCTCGATGCGCTATCGCAGCCGGTGGACCGAAGAGCTGCTCATCAAGACGCTGTTTGCGTTTCATCCGGGGCTCGCCAACGCCGGCATCCTGTACGACGGCTCGGAGGAGCGCCGCGCCAATTACACGCTGGAGGGCGGGGATGTCCACGTGCTCCGCGAGGATCTGCTCCTGGTCGGCTTCAGCGAGCGGTCCTCTCCCGGGGCTCTGGACCAGCTGGCGGACGTCGCCTTCGAACGGGCCGGGGTGGGGGACGTCATCGTGGTCGTCATGCCTGCCAATCCGACCGCGATTCACCTCGACATGCTCTTTACCCACGTGGATCGCGATCTCTGCCTGGTTTACCCTCCGGCGTTCATCGGTCCGGAGCGGTTGACGATCCTGCATCGCAAGAAGGGTGACGCAGACGTCCGGGAGCAACCCGACCTGTTCACGGCGCTCGCCCAGACCGGGATGCCACTCGAGCCGGTGCTGGCCGGCGGGCCCCGGAGGCTTACCCAGGAGCGGGAACAGTGGGCTTCCGGGTGCAACGCCCTGGCGTTGGCGCCGGGGGTGATCGTGACCTATGCGCGGAACGAGGAGACCCTGGGCCAGCTTGGGTCCGCGGGATTCCGGATTGTACCGAGCGGGGAGTTTCTGGGTGACGAGACGGGGGCAAGGGTCAAGGGCCGGACCGCGATCACCCTGGAGGGAGGAGAGCTGGTGCGGGGTGGAGGCGGGGCCCGGTGCATGACGCTGCCGATCCACCGGCGGGAACCATGACGGCGCGCGGGGGCGAAAGTGGTCTCGTGGCGCGGCCCGATTCCACGCTGGTGGACCGGGCCATTCTGGCGCTCACCCAAACCGCGCGCCCGGCCGACTGGCTGGCCGCCAACGTGCTCGGGCTGGTGCGGGCACCGGACCTCGTGGCGGAGCGGCTCGCGGCGGCGCTGCTCGGAGCGGATCCCCGGGTTCACCGGATGGCCGACGGCCGCTGGGCGCTGGTTCCGGCCGCGAGCGGCGCTCCGCTTCTCGAGGAATGCCCCTTTGCCGTGATCGATGTGGAGACCACGGGAGTGAGTGCGGCGGGGCGGGACCGGATCACCGAAATCGCGGTGGTGCTGGTGCAGGGGGAACGGTGTGAGCTGGTGTTTGAATCCCTGGTGAACCCGGGACGCCCGATCCCGGGCTTCGTGAGCGCGGTGACCGGGATTACCGATGCCCTGGTGCGCGATGCGCCCCGGTTCGAAGCGGTGGCGGGGCAAGTCGTCGATGCGCTGGCGGGACGAATCTTCGTGGCCCACAACGCCCGGTTCGATTGGCGATTCGTCTCGGCCGAGCTGCGCCGGGCCCGGGCGCTCCGGCTCGAAGGCCCCCGGCTCTGCACGGTGCGGCTGGCTCGCCGGCTGGTTCCGGCCGCGGAATCGTGCGGCTTGGATGCTCTCTCCGAGCTCTTCTCCCTGGAGAATGGGGCGCGTCACCGGGCTGCGGGGGATGCCCAGGTCACGGCCCGGCTCCTTTCCCGGCTGGTTCGGCTTGCGCGGGAGGCCGGGGCGCGCACCCTCTCGGATCTCGAGAGCCTTCAGGAGCGGCGAGTGCGGCGAAGGCCCGCCCGGCGAATGCACTAGGGCAGCGGGTCGGGCGATGAGGGGATGTCCACGCCGGCGATCCGGTATTGGTGCAGGGCTTCCTGACTGAAGCAGGCGAAGATCAAGCGCTGAACCACACTCGCTTTCTCCAGCTCCTCCCGGCAGGTTGAAACAGCGAGGCGGGTCGCTTCAGCGAGGGGATATCCGTATACCCCGGTGCTGATAGCCGGGAAGGCGACGCTTTGAAGCTGGTGGCCGCCGGCGAGGCGAAGGGCTGACCGGTAGGCATTGGCCAGCAGCTCCGGCTCACCGGCAGCACCGCCCCGCCAGACTGGGCCGACCGCATGAATGACGTATCGAGCCCGGAGGCGGAACCCCGGGGTGATGCGAGCTGCTCCGGTGGGACAGGGGCCGATCCGGGCGCAGGCCTTGGCCAGCTCTGGACCGGCAGCGGCATGAATCGCCCCACAGACCCCACCCCCGGGCCGCAGGGCCTCGTTGGCGGCGTTGACGATGGCGTCCACCTTCAACGTTGTGATATCGGTGAGCCGGGCCTCAAGGTATGGGATTGTCACCTTTACGCTTCATGCTCAGGTTTCATGGGAACTTCGCATCCCAACGTGGCTGCATCTCTTGGCTTGCCCTGGTTTCCGTCCTGGCTCTATCGTAGGGCCATGGCCGTAATCAGGGAACCCTGCGGTGCGCCCGCGGTCCCAATGCCCGGATGCCCCCCCTCATGCCCCTGACCCATTCCTTTCAGCTGGGCCGGTTCCGTTGCTACGCGCTGGAGGCCGGAGTCCAGCGGCTCGACGGGGGGGCGATGTTCGGGGTGGTGCCAAAGCCGCTCTGGGAGAAGCGGATCCAGCCCGACGAGCGAAACCGGATTCCGCTGGCGATGCGCTGCCTGCTGCTGGAGCATCCGGATGGGCTCGTGCTGGTGGATACCGGGCTAGGAAACAAGGAGGACGCCA
>DATECI010000027.1:0-5093 GCA_035286985.1 Gemmatimonadales bacterium | reverse complement strand
CCTCCAGGAGCTCCGGGGTCCGGGCCAGCGCGGTCTCGCCTTCCGCGAGCATCCGCTGCACGAAGATCGAAAGGTCGGGGGAATCTGCGGCGGCGCGCTCCGCCGCCTGGGCGGCTTCCCGCGCCACCGTGAGGATCGTGCCTTCCCGGGGATCATCGAGCGAGGTGTAGAGTGCTTCGGTGCCCCGGCGCACCGCTGCAGCGATTTCCCTGGCGCCCGCCGTCGCCCGGTCGCCCAGGCTCTCCGCGAACCCGAGGAGAAAATGGGCCAGCATCATGCCGGAGTTGCCCCGGGCGCCGAGCACCGCACCGCGGGCGATTGTCCGGGCGGTTTCTCCCAAAGGGGCCTCGCCCAGAGCTCGGCAGGCGTCCGCCACCGCGCGAAGGGTCAGCGTGAAGTTGGTGCCGGTGTCGCCGTCGGGAACCGGGAAGACGTTGAGCCGGTTGATCTCCTCCCGGCCCGCACTTACCCAGTCGGCTGCGGCGTACACCGAGCGGGCCAGACGGGGCCCGTCGAGGTAGCCGATCGCGATCGAAGGAAGCCCCAAGCTCAGGCGGGGACGATTCTGACCCGGACCACCGCCTGCACCTCCGAATGGAGCCGGATCGAGACGGGGTGCTCTCCGAGCAGCTTGATCGGGTGGGCCAGTTCGATCCTCCGCTTGTCCACGGGGTGCCCTGACTGCTCCAGGGCTTCGGCGATGTCTTGGGCCGTTACCGAGCCGAATAACCGCTCTCCCTCACCCGCCTTGGCGGTGATCGTGACGACCGCCGACTCGAGCCGGCCGGCGGCTTCCTGGGCCGAAGCCCGGTCTTCGCCGGCCCGGACCTCCCGGGCCCGGGTTTCCGCGGCGATCCGCTTCTTGTTCCCCTCGGTCGCCTCGTAGGCCAGGCCCCGGGGCAGGAGATAGTTGCGGGCATAACCCGGCTTGACCCGCACCATCGCGCCGGCCTTGCCGAGGGATTGCACATCCTCGCGCAGAATCACTTCGATCATCGTGACGTTCCTTCCGAAGCGGGTGGCAGGAAGCGCCCCCGGATGTCGAACCAGGTGTCCGCCAGCCCGATGGCGACGCAGGTTCCCAGGGCAATCGGGTTCAGCAGCACGGCGAGTCCGGCTGCCAGCACCCGCAGCAACACCGGCGCCGGTGCCAGGAGAGCCGCGAACACGGCCAGTCCCCGGAACCCGTAGAGTCCGGCCCACACCACCAGCAGATTCAGCGCGAGGGCGCGTCCTTCCGGCGGGAGCGGGACCAACCACAAGGCCAGGGTAAAGATAGCACCCCAGATCAGGTGGTCGTTGAAGCGGAATTGGCGGAATGGGACCGGAGGCGGCCCCGCCGGATGGCGGGCGATTCGGTGCTGCCACAGCGCCGCGAGCCCCATGCCGGCCAGCGCCTGGAGGGCCAGTAACCCGGGCAGCGCCCGTGCGATGCCCGGGGCCGCCTCGAGGATCGGTCCGACGAAGCGCTTGAGCTCTTCCTGGGTCGCCGGATCGCGGGAAAGGCCGGGGACTGCCTGGTAGGTTTCCACCAGCATGGCGGTGAACGCCCGTTCGACGTCGGGCCAGTAGATCCCCCGCATCCAGCACCAGACGCCGATGGCCAGGGCCGCGAGCAGCAGGGCAAGTCCGGCCCGGGCCAGGACTGGTCCGCGGGGGCGCAGGCTTGCCAGGCCGAAGCCGAGCGCCAGGGCAACCGCGCTCGCCTTGAGGAGACCCGGACCCAGCGTGGTGCCACCCGACAGCGCGACCACCAGGCCAGCGACGGCCGCCAGCAACGCAAGAACTTCCCGGGGAGCCCGGGGGCCTGCCAGCACCATCAGGACGGCGAAGGGAGCGAGGAAATAGAGCGGCGGCGCCAGCAGAAGGAACGCTGCCAGCACCGCCAGCCCACCCACGCTGACCCGGTTGGTATCGGTCAGCTCTTGTAGCCCTTGATGTACGGAATCAGCGCCAGGTAGCGGGCCCGCTTGATCGCAACGGCCAGCTGGCGCTGGTGCCGGGCCGATACCCCGGACAGCCGGCGGGGAAGGATCTTGCCTCGTTCGGTGAGAAACCGGGAGAGCAACTTCTCATCCTTGTAATCCACGACCCGGATCCGGAGTTCCGCGATCGGATCTCCCTTCTTGGCGCGGCTCATTCTTCCTCCTCGTAATCCGCACGGACCGGAACGGCCTGGGCCGGAGTGGGCGGTTCGTCGTTGAGCACCAGCAGATACCGAATCACACCCTCGTCGAGCTTGATGGCCCGCTCGAACTCGGGGAGCGCTGCCGGCTCGGCGTCGAAGTTCGCCACCACGTAATACCCGGTGTCGTTCTTCCGGATCGAATAGGTGAGCGTTCGCTTGCCCCAATGGTTGAACACGGGCTCGCGACCTTCGAGCCGCACGAGGGAGTGTAACGTCCGCAGCTTCTGATTGATGGTCTCTTCGTCCAGAGCGGGATCGAAGATGTAGACCATCTCGTAGGGGTTGGCCATGCCACCGTCCTTTGGTCTGAGCGCCCGGCGCCTGGTGGGGAGACCGGGAGGAGGATTGTGAAGAGGAGAATATAGCCGGGAAAGGACCGGGGAGGAACCGCGTGAACGGTCAACAGTCAACCGTCAACCGGAACAGCCCCACTGCTGGATCTTGATTGCGGGGCAGGTCCCGTTGACTGTTGACCGTTGACTGTTGACTGTTCTCTTCATGCGTCTCGACTCCGTTCAGGTCGGCCAGACCCGCACCTACGGGGTGCCGGGGGCGACCAACCCCCTCGAGCGTCCCTGGACCAGCGCCATCCGGAAGGAACCGGTCGAGGGGCCGGTGTGGGCCGGGCGCGAAGGCCTCTCCGGCGACCAGCAGTACGACCGCCACGGTCACGGGGGCCCCGATCGGGCCCTCCTCATGTACTCCGCTGATCACTACTCGAGGTGGCGGGAGGAGTGGGGCCGAAAAGATGTCGGTCCGGGAGGGTTCGGTGAGAATCTGACCGTGGCGGGTCTCAACGAGGACCTCGCCTGCATCGGCGACATCTACCGCCTCGGAGACGTGCGGGTCGAGGTGTCCTCTCCTCGGGTGCCGTGCCAGAATCTCGCCCGGCGCCATGGCATTCCCGATCTGGTCAAGACGATCACCCAGAACCACCGTTCGGGGTGGTATCTGCGGGTGCTCCAAGAAGGCTGGGTCGAGGCGGGAATGGATCTCGCCCTCCTCGACCGGCCCTATCCCCAGTGGACCATCCGGCGGGTTGCCACGGTCAACCGGCTCCGTATGGATGTTCCCGAGGAGGCGCGGTTACTCGCTGCCTGCCCGGCGTTGCAGACGGAGTGGCGGGAGAGACTGGTGAGAGCGTGAACGGTCAACAGTCAGCATTCACCGTTCACCGCTTTTCGGCATCGCCGCAAACATCTCCCTGATCCCTCCCAGGGAAGCGAGCACGCCGGTCGCCTCATACGGCAGATAGATCACCTTGTTGCTCTGCGGACTCGTCACCATTTCTCGAAGCGCCTCGATATAGCGGATCGCGATCAGATACCGCGCCGGGTCGCCCCCGGTGCCCTTGATCGCGTCGGTGATCCGCTCGATGGCCTTCGCTTCGGCTTCGGCTACCATCAGCCGTGCGGCCGCCTCCGCCTCGGCCTCCAGGATCCGCGCCTGTTTCTGGCCTTCGGCCTGGTTGATCTCCGATTGCCGGATGCCCTCCGCGTTGAGAATCCGGGACTGCTTGTCCGCGTCGGCGGTGAGGATGGTCGCCCGACGGTCCCGCTCCGCCCGCATCTGCTTCTCCATCGCGTCCCGGATGTCGCGCGGCGGGTTGATGTCCTTGAGCTCCACCCGGCTGACTTTGGCACCCCACTTGTGGGTCGCTTCGTCCAGGATGGCGCGGAGCTTGGCATTGATGGTGTCGCGCGAGGAGAGCACGTGGTCCAGCTCCATCTCGCCGATCACGTTGCGCAACGTCGTCTGGGTGAGCTTCTCGATCGCGTCGGGCAGGTTCGCGATCTCGTAGGAGGCCCGCACCGGATCGGTGATCTGGGAGTAGATCAGCGCGTCGATCTCGACCACCACGTTGTCCTTGGTGATCACGTTCTGGCTCGGGAAGACGTACACGGTCTCCCGCATATCGATCTTCTCGGTTCGGAAATGCCGGACCAGCCCCTTGTCGCCGACGGCCGCGTGCCAGTCGATCGCGCGGGGTTTGTCGAGCCAGGGCAGGATCAGGTTGATCCCCGAGTCCAGGGTGCGGTGATACTTGCCCAGGCGCTCGATCACCATCGTTTGCGCCTGCTGAACGATTCGGATGCCCTTCGCGATGGTGACCAGGGCGAACAGGGCGATCGCCACAACCAGAATAAGACCGGGCGTCATACGTCAGCTCTCCCTTTCGACCGTGAGCGTCGTCCCATCGACGTGTACCACCGTGACTCGGGTGCCGGCCTCCAGCACCGAGTCATCCAGCGAGATGCCCCGCCAGTCCTCTCCCTCGACGACGACCCGCCCGGTGCGGTGCCCCGGAGCGATCCGCTCGGTTACATAGCCCGACTTGCCGAGCAGGGCGTCGATCCCGGTGCGGAGCGCGGTCGCGCCCGAGGGGAGGAACCGTCGGGTCAGCGCGGGCCGGAGCCCCACCATGCTGAGCAGGCTCGCCGCGGCAAAGGTCAGGACCTGGGTAATCGGCCCCGCGAACGGCACCAGGCCTACGACCCCGGCCACTGCGCAGCCGATGGCGACGCAGGCCAGCCAGAACCCGCCGGTGAACATTTCGGCGATGAGCAGGGCCACGGCGGCGATGAACCAGACGAGCCAGGCGTCCACGATGGGAGTTCTCCTCACTCGAATCTAGCGCCGAACGCGACCCGGTGAGAGGAACGGCCTGGCCCGCTACATTACTGCTGAGAACCCTTCATCATGCGCCTACCGATCCGCTTCCGGAACCGTCCGGACAGCCCCGCCCGCTGCTGCGCTGTCTTCCTGGCCCTGGCGGCGATCGGCTGCCGTCCGGAGGTGGTTCTTTCCTGGCAGGAGGCCTCGGGTTATCGCTGGCGCGAGCTCCAGGTTTCCGGCACCAAGCCGGGCTTTACCCAGTTGCCGGGATCGCGCACCGGCATTCAGT
>DATECI010000026.1:0-4345 GCA_035286985.1 Gemmatimonadales bacterium | reverse complement strand
GGGGGGGGGGGCCGGCCTGTTCGGGCTTCGGGCGGGCCTCCGGAAGCTCTCCTTTTTCTCGGTCCGTCGGATCGAACTCGCGGGGGCCCGGTACCTCACGGTCGGGGAAGTGGCCACCGGGTTAGGGGTGCCGGCGGGCACCAGCGTGTTCGACGATACCGGCCCCTGGACCGAGCGGGCCAAGGCGCTCCCTGGGGTGCTGGAAGCCCGGGTGAGTCGGCGGCTTCCCGGAACGTTGCGGGTTACGGTTCGCGAGGCCGAGCCGGTGGCCCTTGCCGAGCGGGGGAACCGGCTGGTCTTGCTGGACGACGCCGGCCAGGTCTTGCCCTTCGATCCCACTCGCCCCGCTGCCGATCTTCCCCTTGCTCCGCTGGATTCCACGGTAGCCGGGGTGCTGGGCCGGATCCGGGAAACCGACCCCGAGTTCTTTGCCCGGATCCAGCGCGGCACCCGGGTCCAGCGCGATGTCGCGCTCGATCTCGACGACGGCCGGATCTTCTTTCGGGGTGGCGCCGGGGCAGCCGAAATCCAGGCGCTTTCCCTGGTGGCCGACCTGCTGGCTCGGCAAGGCCGGTCCTGGCGCGAGCTGGATGGCCGGTTCCTGCCCCGGGTGATCGTCCGGGGCGGAGGCCGAGCGTGAGCGACCGCCCCCAGCGCCTGGTGGCTGCGCTCGATCTGGGATCGACCCGGGTGACCGGGCTGATCGGCGAGGTCCAGGGCGAGCCCCGGGCTCCCCGGGTCCGGGTGTTGGGGGTGGGGTCGGAGCGCTCTGCCGGGGTCCGTAGAGGGGTGGTGCGGGACATCGAGGAAGCCACCCGGGCCATCGCCCGGGCGATGAAGGACGCGGAGGTGATGGCGGGGGCGAAAGTCGGCACGGTGTATTGCGGAGTGGCGGGCGAGCATATCGCGACCCGGAGCTCGCACGGCGTGGTGTCGGTCACCGGGAGCGAGATCCGGACCGGCGACGTGGCCCGAGTCAATGATGTCGCGAGCAACGTGAGCTTCGGACGCGACCACGAGCTGCTCCACGCGATTCCCCAGGATTACCTGATCGATCAGCAGGAAGGCATTACCGAGCCGATCGGAATGAGTGGCTCCCGGCTCGAAGCGGAGGTCTACCTCGTCACCATCATCTCCAGCGCGATCCAGAACCTCCGCCGTTGCGTGGAGAAAGCGGGTTACGATATCGGGGAGTTCGTCCTCGAGCCGCTGGCAGCGTCCCTGGCGGTCCTCACTCCCGACGAGCGCGAGCTGGGCTGCGCCGTGGTGGAGCTCGGGGGAGGCTCCACCAACGTCTCGATTTTCCAGGGCGGCAAGATTCGCCATACCGCGAGCTCGACCTTCGCGGGGGGCCACGTCAGCAACGACATCGTCCAGGGGCTTCAGGTCACCCAATCCGAGGCGGAGCGGCTCAAGGACCGCTTCGGCGCGGCGTACGAACCGCTGGTCGACCCCACCGAGATCATCCAGCTCCCCGGGACGGTGGGGCAGGGGGCCCGGGCGGTCCACCGGCGGGTCCTTGCCCACATCATGCACATGCGGATGCAGGAGGTCTTCGAGCTCGCCCTCGACGAGCTCTCCCGCACCGGGTACCGGCAACGCCTGGCCGCAGGGGTCATTCTGACGGGGGGCGGAGCCCAGGCGCCCGGAATCGTCGACCTGGCCCGCGAGGTATTCGCCCTGCCGGTGCGGATCGGCAAGCCGGGCCAGAGTCTCTCGGGGCTCACCGACAGTGTCGATTCACCCCGGATGGCGGTGCCCGCCGGGCTGCTGCTCTACGGCGCCAAGGAAGTGATGACCGGGGGAGGGTTCGGACCGGGGCGGCGCTCCCCGGCGGTGGAAAAGGTGTTCGGTCCCGTCAAGCGATGGCTGCAGGACTTCTTCTGATAAACGCGAGGGCTCGGCCATGATCTTCGAACTCGAAGAGACTAACGCGCAGCATGCCCGGATGAAGGTGGTCGGCATCGGGGGCGGCGGGAGCAACGCCGTCAACCGGATGATCGAGGAGCGTCTGGTCGGGGTCGAGTTCATCTCGGTGAACACCGACGCTCAGGCGCTCGCCAAGTCCAAGTCCGATCTGAAGGTCCAGATCGGCAAGAAGCTGACGCGCGGGTTAGGGGCCGGAGCCCGGCCGGAGATCGGCCGTCAGGCCATCGAGGAAAACCGCGACGAGGTCCTCGCGGCCATGCAGGGCGCCGATCTGGTGTTCGTGACCTGCGGGATGGGCGGGGGAACCGGGACCGGGGCGGCCCCGGTCATAGCCCAGATGGCCCGGGACATCGGTGCCCTTACCGTCGGCATCGTGACCAAGCCGTTTCTCTTCGAGGGCCGCCAGCGGATGAAGCAGGCCGAAGTCGGTATCGTGGAGATGCGCCGCGGAGTGGACACCATGATCGTGGTGCCCAACGAGCGGCTCATGGCCGTAGTCGGCAAGGGCTTCAAGTTCGAAGATGCTCTGAAGAAGGCCGACGATGTGCTGCTTAACGCCACCCAGGGTATCGCCGACCTGATCACCCGCACCGGGCTGATCAACGTGGACTTCGCGGACGTCCGCACCGTGATGCAAAACGGGGGATCGGCCCTCATGGGCACCGGAATGGGGCGGGGCGAGAACCGGGCCCTGGAGGCGGCCCAGCAGGCCATCTCGAGCCCCCTGCTGGACAACATCTCCATCGCCGGGGCCACCGGGGTCTTGATCAATATCACGAGCAGCGATATAACCATGGGTGAGGTTACCCAGATCAGCGAAATCATCCACGATGCCGCCGGGGACCAGGCCGAGATCATCTTCGGGTCCTGCAGTGAGCCGGCGCTGGATGGCGAGATCCGGGTCACCGTGATCGCGACGGGATTCGACCGAGCCGTCACCGGCGAGCAGGGACCGGTGCGGTCGCCCGGGGTCCTGCAGTTTCCGGAAAAGAAGCGGGCGGTGGCTGGGGGAGGAGGCATCGTCGGCGGGGTAAGCCACTCGCCGGGGCCGGTAACCGCCGGCGGCCCCCGAACCGTCACTCCCCGTGCGTCGTCGTTCCGGAGCGCCACGGCATTGCCCGAAGTATCCGACATGGAGATACCGACATTCATCCGACGCCAGATGGACTGACCCGAAGGAGAGGGAGCCGCTTCCGGCTCCTGCTGGCGGTCGGGATCCTGGTGGTGGCTACGGCCCTCGCCTCGAGCGGGCGCTGGCCCTGGCGGCGGCTCGATTCAGGGACAAGGTTGGCCCGACCGGCGGTTCTTCCCCTGGCCCCCCTCCACGTGACCAGTACCGACACCCTCCAGCCTGGCGAAACCCTGGGTGACGTGCTGGAGCGGCAAGGTCTGATCCCGGGCGATCTCCTAGCCATCTTCCAGCGAGTCGGACTCGACCCCCGCCGCCTCCGCGCGGGTCTGGTGGTGCATTTTGGTCGCCGGGTGGAAGAACCCTCCCCGAGCGAAATCCGGATCCGGGTGAGCCCCAACCTCCGCTTCGCCGCCTGGCGCGAGGCGCGTGCCTGGACCGCCCGGTCCCAACCGGTGCCGTGGCGGCGTGAGGTGTTGCGGCTCGACGGCCCGATCGACAATTCGCTCTACGACGCGCTCGATCAGCGGATTCCCGACGAGGTGCTCGATGCCCCAAGCCGGGTCCGGCTGGCCTGGGACCTGGCCGACGTCTACGCCTGGTCGCTGGATTTCAATCGGGACATTCAGGCCGGGGACCGGTTCGCGGTGCTGGTGGAGCGGGAAGTCTCCGACGAGGGCGAGCTCAGGCTGGGCCGGATCCTCGCCGCCGATCTCCTGACCTCCGGGAAGCACCTCCCTGCCTATCGGTTTGACCTGCCCGGTGAAGGCCCCCGCTACTTCGATGCCGACGGCAACTCGCTCCGACGGAATTTCCTCCGTGCCCCGGTCGAGTTCCGGCGGATCGCCTCGGGATTCAGCCGGTCCCGGTTTCACCCGGTCCTCGGGATCTGGCGCAGGCACCAAGGCACCGACTACGCCGCGGATCGGGGGACCCCGGTTCTGGCCGCCGGCGACGGTACCGTGCTCTCGGCCGGCTGGATGGGTGGGTACGGTAACCTCATCGAGCTGCGGCACCCCAACGGGATCACCACGCGGTACGGCCACCTCCGGGGGTATGCCCGAGGAGTGCAGGCCGGGGCGCGGGTCAAGCAAGGAGAGGTGATCGGGTATGTCGGTGCCACCGGTCTCGCCAGTGGGCCCCACCTTCATTTCGAGTTTCGGATCCGCGGGGTCGCCCGCGATCCCCGGCGGATGGACCCGGGCCCGGGCGTGCCGCTGCCGGCGTCGCTCCGGGCGCAGTTTGCCGCCGAACGAGCTCGGCTCGCGGAGGCGCTCAACGGGGGGG
>DATECI010000025.1:0-9305 GCA_035286985.1 Gemmatimonadales bacterium | reverse complement strand
GCTCGACCCCATCGATTTCGAGGTTCGCGACGGCTTCGAGCAGAGCGGCTGGCCGTTCGGACTTTCCCATCTGGAACCCTATTACCGGCGCGCCCAGGAGTTCTGCCGGCTGGGGCCCTTTACCTATGACCCTGCCGATTGGTCGGCAAGCTGCGGCGGACCGCTTCCGCTCGAGAGCGAGCTGCTGCAGACCCGAGTCTACCAATTCGGCTATCCCACCGATCTCGGGCTGGTCTATCGGGAAGAGTTCCGGGGGGGGGCCGCCGGAAACCCCACGGTATATCTCAACGCAAACCTGGTCGAGATCCAGAGCGATCCCGCTGCCACCCGGGTCACCGGGCTCCATCTGATCACGGGCTCCGGCCGCAGGATCTCGGTCGAAGCCGCCCTCTACGTCCTGGCCTGCGGCGGAATCGAGAACGCGCGGCTCCTGCTGGCGTCCGATCGGGTCCATCCGGGTGGGCTCGGAAACGACCATGATCTGGTGGGGCGGTTTTTCATGGACCACCCCTACGTCTTTCCCGGCTACTTCCAACCGGCGCGCCGCGATTTCGACCGGAGCTTTTACGTGATCGAGGGGTACGATCAGGTCGGAACCGAACAGAAGATGCATGCGGCGTTCGGCTTGAGCGAGCGGGTCATCCGCGCCGAAGGGCTGAACGGCGGCTCGGTCTACCTGCTGCGGCGGCCCCGCTACAAGGCCGTCGCCCCCTACTGGTCGCCCGGCGGTCGCGCCGTCAATCACCTCATCGAGCTGCTGCAGCGGCGCGAGCGCTCCGACGGACGCCTGGGGCAGGACCTGGCCAGCATCGCCGCGGATCTTCCCAACGTGGGCCGCACGGCATGGGGCCGGCTCCGCGGCCTCAAGGGCGGCGACCAGGTGCTCGCGTTGCGGGTGGCGCTCGAACCCACGCCCTGTCGAGAGAGCCGGGTGACCCTCGGGCAGCGTACCGATCGGCTGGGAATGCGTCGAGTCCAGGTCCACTGGCGACTCAACGACTCGGATAAACGCGGCTACGAACGACTCATGCAGGTGCTGCGGAGCGAATTGCCGCGGTTGGGCCTCGGCCGGCTCGTGGAACACGGGCTCTACGATGCCGATGGTTGGCCCAGTGCGATGACCGGCGGAAAGCATCACATGGGAACGACCCGGATGCATCCGGATCCCCGGCAGGGCGTGGTTGACGCCGACTGCAAGGTGCACGGCCTGACCAATCTGTATGTTGCCGGCAGCTCCGTGTTTCCGACCTGCGGCTATGCCAACCCCACCCTGACGATCGCTGCGCTCGCCATCCGGCTCGCGGAGCGGCTCAAACGGTGCTTGCGGAATCCGGTGGGGGGGGGGGAGGGTTGAACCACAGGAACCGGATGCTCCGGCGCGCATTGCCGACCAGAACGGCCCCGGCATCCAGCAACATCGTCTTTCGGTACCTGAGCAGGACCGCCCGCGAGCCGAAGACCGGCGGATCGTACGCCTGCGCTGGGCACCGCGCCAGCGCGGTGCTCCGAAACACGCGGCCGCTGCGCAGATCGCGCCCGATCAACTCGATCGGTTGTCCCGGTCCGGTGACGGCCTCGGCAACGTCGACCCCCTCGAGGTCAAGTCGAGCACAATACTCCCGGAGGGCGATGGGCGAGCCCCCTTCATCCACGATGAGACGGGAGCCATCGCCGAGCACGCACCAGTGCCGCTCCCCGTACCGGTCGAGCAACCGCCGCAAGCCCAGCTCGGGGGGCGCTTCCCCGCAGCCAAAGAGGTGCAGCGGGATCCGTGGTGCGGGCAGGAGTTGGGCGGGGTTCCCTGTGCCGGAGCGATCCAGCACCACCGCGCGATCGACCCCTGCGTGACCGTAGGCCTCGAGCACCCGCCCGAGCGCCACATTGACGCAGGGCACCGCAAGAAACAGCCGGATCTCCGTGCCGCCCCTCCCCCCCCTCCGCTCCGAAAGCGCGCGGTGGCCGCTCTGGAGCGGCTGCGGAGCGAGCAGCCGATACGAGACGTCCCGACCCAGGCTCCGCCACGCGCTGCTCAGGGCATGGCGCCGTTTAAGTACCGCCTTGCTCACCTTCCTGATCAGACGTTTCGGCCGCCCCAGGCGCGGGCGCAGCGGCCGCCAGCCGGCCCAAGCCGTGCGATCCAAGGCCTCGAAGAAGAGCTCCCGCTGGGGCCAGGAGTAGTCCCAGTGCCACGGCTTGTGGGCGGTGAGGTAATGCACGATCGCCGCTGAGGCATGAGACCCCCGTCCCGCCTCCCGGGGCGGAACGTTCCAGCGGGGGTCGAGCTCCAGGTAGCTGCCGTTCGCCACGACATTGAGCGCGTCCTGCTCGTACCAGCGAAGCTCGTGACCCAGGCAGCGCAGGTAGACAAAAGCCCGGAGGGCCAGCTGCGATTGCCGCCAGCGCCGCAGGTTGATGAGTAAGACCCCCACGTTGAATATCGCTTGCTGGGGCTTCAGCCCGAGGTCGCGATAAAACCGGATGCCCCGGCGCGAGGATGCCTGGGCGGCGGCATCGCGTTCCGGAGCGGCGGCGAAATCCACCGCCGCGATGTCGGTGTCCCACAAGGCAGAAATGTCCTCGCGCACGATCAGGTCGCTGTCGAGGTACAACACCTTTTCCACGGTAGGCGGGAGCAGCTCGGGAAGCAGCAAACGGAAGTAGGTCACTATCGAGACGTGGTCGTGCGGTCGAGTGCGAAAGCCTCTGGCCAGCAGCTCGGAGACATCCACGTCGATGCGATGCCACTGCACTCGGCGGTCGTCCAGGGAGCTGGTTAAGTTGTTCCAAATCGCGGTGGGGAGGTCGTAGCCCAGCGCATGGATGACCAGCGGCCGACCGGGATCGGCCCGGGCGGTGAGCGATGCGAGCATCGCGGCGAGCGGCATCGCGTACTCTCGATCGCAGCTGACCGCGATGTGAATCGGATCGGCCACCCTATCGCTTTCCGTCCCACCCTCCAGTCACTACCAGTTCCGTCACCAGGCTCTCGCTGGTTCGCTCCGCCGCCTCGGCGTTGAAGTTGGTCACGATTCGGTGCCGCAGCACCGCCGGCGCCACCGCCTTCACATCGTCCAGGTCCGCCATCGGCCGGCCGTCCATCGCCGCCAGCGCTTTGGCCCCCAACACCAGATACTGCGACGCGCGGGGGCCCGCCCCCCACTCCACAAACTCCCGGATGAACTTCGGGGCCTCGCCATCGCCCGGCCGGGTCATCCGCGCCAGGGTCACCGCCGCGCGGACCAGGCCCTTGGACACCGGAATCCGCCGCACCAGCCGCTGGATGGCCAGGATCTCCGCCGAGTCGAGCACCGGCTCGATCGTCACCGCGGTCTCGCCGGTGGTGCGCTCCACCACCTGCTCCTCCTCTTCGCGCGAGGGATACCCCACCCGCAACTCCAGCATGAACCGGTCGAGCTGCGCCTCCGGCAGCGGATAGGTGCCCTCCTGCTCGATCGGGTTCTGGGTCGCCAGCACGAAAAACGGATCAGGGAGCGGATAGGTTTTGCCCGCCGCGGTCACCTCGTGCTCCTGCATCGCCTGGAGCAGGGCCGCCTGGGTCTTGGGAGGGGTGCGATTGATCTCATCGGCCAGCAGCACGTTCGCGAACACCGGACCCGGCACGAACCGGAACCCCCGCCGCCCGGTCGCGGGGTCCTCCTCCACCAGCTCGGTCCCGGTGATGTCACCGGGCATGAGGTCGGGGGTGAACTGCACCCGGTTGAACGACAGCTCGAGCGCCTCGGCAATGGTGGAAACCAGCAGCGTCTTGGCCAGACCCGGCACCCCGATGAGCAGCGAATGGCCCCCGGCCAGCAGGGCCGTGAGCACCCCGTCAATCACGTCCTCCTGGCCCACGATCCGGGTGGCAACCTGGGCTCGGAGCTTTCGGACCGCCGCCGAGAGGTGGGCGAGCTGGGCAACGTCGTCGTGCTGATTGACCGAGGTCATCGAGAGAGGGGCTAGGGAACCAGGGAGCCAGGGAGCTAGGGCAAGGACATTACCCCTCTATATAGGCTCTCGGAAAGGGCAGATTTGCTTGCGAAATTTTTCACAAACTCATATTTTCCCGGCGCCATGGAGGAGGAGAGCAGGGAACAGGCCCTGGGGAAGGGCTACAAATACCTCGCCATGGGGCTTCGGTTTGCGGGCGGGATCGTGGTGTTCTTCTTTGCCGGATTCCTGCTCGACCGCTGGTTGGGCACTACCCCGCTCTTTCTCCTGATCGGGACCCTGGCGGGAGCGGGACTCGGGTTCCTGAGCGTATACCGGGAGCTGATGGCGGACGAAAAGGCGCACAAAGCGGACAAGGCGGTCAGGCGGCCGGGCGGACGACGGTGAGGACGAGGCGTGATCATTACGCTGTTCGCTGGGCTCGTGCTGGGCGCGATCGCCTCCGGGATCGCCTGGCGGGTGTGGGGTGAGCAGGCCGCCGTGGGGGCGGCGGTGTTCGCCGCGCTCGCCACCGGGATTCAGATCGGCGCCCTCGTCCTGATGGGGCCGGTCCGGAATGCCGGGCTCTCTCGATACATGGCCCGCTGGGGCGCCGGGATGGGACTTCGGCTGCTGGGGATTCTTGCCCTGGCGCTGGCCGTGGCGCTCGACCCGCGCCACTTTCCCCCCCTTCCGGTTGCCTTAGGGTTCCTCGGCGTGTTGCTTCCCCTGCTCGTTTTGGAGGTCAAGCTGCTGCGATGATGCAGGCACCGGAAATCAACGTCGGGGAAATGGTGCTCCACCATACGGCGGACGCCTACGCGATCGATTTCTACCCCTTCGGGGAGATCGCCTGGCACCGATGGCCCGACATCCATCTGGGATCGCTCACCCTCAACCTCACCCCCACCAAGCACGTGGTGTTCCTGGTGCTCGCGGCCCTCCTGGTGTTCCTCACCATGAAGGCGGCGGGGTGGGCGCTGGCCCGGCAGCGGGCCGGTCAGACCGCGCCCCGCGGATTCGCCGCGGCCATGGAAGGACTGGTGCTCTTCGTCCGCAACGACATCGCCATCGCCAACATCGGCCCCGAGGGCGCCAAGTTCGCCCCGCTGGTGATGACCTTCTTCTTCTTCATCCTGTACTCCAACCTGCTGGGCCTGCTGCCCTGGGGCGCGAGCCCGACCGGCAATCTGGCGGTGACCGGAGCCCTCGCGGTCATCACCTTTCTCACGGTGGAGATCGGCGGCTTCGTCAAGCTCGGCCCCAAGGGCTACCTCCGCACGATCTTCCCCAAAGTCGAGGGCCTGGGCAGTGCGGGCGGCGCGGTGATGTCGGTGGCGATGGCGCCGATCGAGATCATCGGGAAGCTGGTCAAGCCGTTCGCGCTCGCGGTCCGTCTCTTCGGCAACATGACCGCGGGCCACTTTGTGATCCTGGCCCTCTTCGGGATCGTTTTCCTGTTCGGCCACCTCGGGGTGTGGAGCTACGGCATCGCCGGGGCGACGGTACTCCTGGTGGTGGGGATCATGCTGTTGGAGCTGTTCGTGGCCTTTTTGCAGGCGTACGTGTTCGCGCTTTTGAGCGCAGTGTTTATCGGGTTGATGCAGCATGAGCACTGAACTGCGGTGAACGGTCAACGGTCAACGGTGAACGGGAACAGCATGACCGGTGAAGCTCGTCTGCGAGGCTTTTCCCGTTGACCGTTGACTGTTCACCGTTCACGCTCCTGGGGTCGGTCCTCGACCGCACACCGTCCCCTGCAATCGTACCCGGTCGAACGACTGGAGAAATCCGCTGGCCTTCGGGCCGAGGGCGGATACCGCGGCAACGGGCCGGCCGGAGAGACGGCCCCGAGCGCGGGCGGCGCCATGGTCTCGCACTCTCCATGATTCACAAGGAAGGCTGACATGTTGAGCTTGCTGGCTCTGTTGCAGGCGGTGCCGTTGCCGGAATCGGTCCTGGCCGCCAAGAACGTCAATGGTTTGCTCGGCGCGGGTATCGGGATCGGGCTCGCGATCGTAGGAGCTGGGATCGGGCTGGGCCGGATCGGCGGCCAGGCGGCCGAGGCGATTGCCCGGCAGCCGGAAGCGAGTGGCGAGATCCGCGGCGCCGCGCTCCTGTTCGCGGTGCTGCTCGAGGGAGCCACGATCATTGCGCTCGTTTTCGCGCTCCTGTTCAAGCTTATTTGAGGGCGCTAGGGAACTAGGGGAAGAGCATGAGCTTTGGGATTCTGTTTGTGCTGCAGGAGGGGGCCCACGCCGCCGAGGCGGGGCCCGCTTCGCCGTTCGAGGTGAATTTCGGCCTCTTCCTGTGGACCTGGGTGGTCTTTGCCATCCTGCTCTTCGTGCTTTGGAAATACGCGTGGCCGGGGATTCTCAAGGCCACCGAGGAGCGGGAAAAGAAGATCGCCGATCAGCTCGCCGAGGCGGAGCGGCTCAATGCCGATGCCAAGACGGTGCTGGCCGACGCCCAGAAGCGGGAAGCAAACGCCCGCAACTCAGCACAGCAGCTCCTGGCTGAGGCCAAGGCCGCGGTGGACAAGGAGCGGGCTGCGGCGGTGGACAAGGTGCGGGCGGAACAGGAGGCGGTTCTGGCGCGGGCCCGGCTCGACATCGCTTCCGAGCGGGACAAGGCGATCGCCGACCTCCGCCGCGAGGCGGTGGACCTGGCTCTGGCGGCCGCGGCCAAGGTGATCGGCCAGCGGCTCGACAGCGAAGCGGACAAGCAGATCGTGCTCGACTACCTCGCGAAAGTGGAGACGGAGTGAGAGCTGCCACGATCGCCCGGAACTACGCCGAGGCGCTGTTCCGCCTGGGGGAGAAGAGCGGTAATGCCGAACGGTATGCCGGACTCATCGAGGCGCTGGCCGCGGCAGTGCACGCCTCGCCCCGGGTCGAGATGGTCCTGATGTCGCCCAAGGTGACCAAGGCGCGGAAGGCGGAGCTCCTGGCCAAGGGCGTGCCCGAGGCACCGAAGGAGTTCGGGCACTTTCTGCACGCCGTCGTCAAGCGGGGCCGGCAGTTGCTCCTCGGCGAAATCGCCACGCAATACGGTGCGCTCCTCGACGTGAAATTCAACCGGGTCCGCGCCGGGATCACCCTGGCGCGGGAGCCCGATCCCGCGCTGCAGCAGAGCATCACCGAAGCCCTGGCCAAGGCGCTGGGGAAGGAGATCGTCGCGGGGTTCGCGGTCGAGCCGGAGATCCTGGGCGGCGCGGTGGTCCGGGTCGGCGAGCGCCTGCTGGACGGATCGGTGCGGCGGAAGCTCAAGCAGCTCCGGAGGCAGTTGCTGGCGAGGTAGCGGCGGAAAGGAGGCCGTGATGCGTGTCTCCGTGGCTTCGATTGTGACTCTCGGCGTTTTCGGAGCGGGGTGCGGCGGCGGGCTCACCACCGTGAACCAGCTCCCGGCGACGGTCACTCTACGGATCGGCCAGGAAGTGCAACTGACCTCGCCAGAGGTCATGTTCCGGCTCGACGAAGTCGTGCAGGACTCCCGCTGTCCGGTCGACGCCGTCTGCATTCAAGCGGGCTCGGTCACGCTGAAGTTCCTGGTGACCCATCCGAGCGAACCGGCCGGATTCGAGCTGATCCTCGATAGCGACCGGCCCGACGGCACCACCGGGGTGGTATTGCGGGTTACGGGGGTTACCCCGGTCCCGCGAGTCGGAATCACTATCGATCCGGAAGACTACCGAGTGTCGCTCGAGATCGCCCCGCTGATTGCTCCGGCTTGATCCCTGCTTGACGCCTCGAAGCGATCCTCCTATCGTACGCTTTGTCGGAGGGGGAGGATCCCGATGCAGCTGTGCCTGACTCCGGTGCTGATCATCGCCCTCGTGGCTGGTTGCGGGGGCGGAATCACCACGGTCAGTCTGTTGCCCGCCACCGTTACCCTCAAGCTCGGCGGCGACGTCCAGGTCACCTCGCCCGATATCCGGCTCCGGCTCGTGGAATTTGTGCAGGATTCGCGCTGCCCGGTGGACGTGGTCTGCATCCAGGAGGGCTCGGTGACGCTGCGGTTTTCGGTGAGCGTGGCGGGGGGACCCGAGAGCGGCCTGATTCTCCAAACCGGCGAAACCGATTCCTCGCTCGGCGTGGTGCTTCGGATCCGGGAAATTACCCCGGATCGGCGCGTCAACGTTCCCTTGATTGATCCCCGGGACTACCGGGTGTCTCTCGAGATCTCCCCGGCGGGGTCCTAGCTCCGCTGGCCGGGTGATCCGCCGACGCCGTTCCGCTGTGGTATTCACTCTTCTCCATCCAGCTCATCCCTCCATCGGATTCCGGCGTATGCGTGCTCTCTCCGCGTTGCTCGCGTTCCCTCTTGCCGCAGGTACTCTTTCCGCCCAGACGCTTCCCGCCGGCCTCACCGATCGGGAGATCGTGGTGCCAGGCCCAGTCCCTCTTCCCGGCACGCTGACGCTGCCGGCGGGGAAGGGACCCTT
Organism: Gemmatimonadales bacterium; assembly: GCA_035286985.1. Classification (GTDB taxonomy): domain Bacteria; phylum Gemmatimonadota; class Gemmatimonadetes; order Gemmatimonadales; family GWC2-71-9; genus JABFSM01. The sequence goes on along the minus strand of DATECI010000025.1, from coordinate 931 downwards.
CCCGGGACTCATTATTGTACACGGCTCGGGTGGGGGTGATCGCGATCTCACCCTGGGCCCGATGCCGCCGCAGAGCGAGATCAAACCCTATCGCGACCTGGCCTGGGGCCTGGCCCAGCAGGGCATCGTGGTGCTCCGTTACGACAAGCGAACCCGGGTGCAGCCGATGTGGTTCGCGAACAAGACCTTCACCGTGTTCGACGAGTCGGTGGACGATGCGGTGAGTGCGCTCGCCCTGCTGCGGCAGCAGCCGGAGGTGCGGCCCGAGCGCACGTTCATGATCGGCCATTCGCTGGGCGGGATGGTGGCCCCGCGGATCGCCCAGAAGGACGGCAAGCTCGCCGGGATCGTCCTCCTGGCCGGGGCGACTCGGGCCTCCCTGGTGGATCAGATCGAGCGGCAGCTCGCCTACATCCAGTCGGTGTCCGGTCCGGACTCGGCCGCTGTCAAGGCGCAGCGCACCCAGCTCGCTCCCCTGCTGGAGAAGATCCGCGCCCTCACCCCCGCCGACTCGGCCAATCCGCAGATCCTGCTCGGAGCGCCGGCCAGCTACTTTCTGGATCTTGCGGGTTATGATCCCGGCCGGGCCATGCGGGACGTGCCGGTCCCGCTCCTGGTGTGTCAGGGGCTCCGGGACTACCAGGTTACGTCCGATCAGCTGGACGACTGGCTGGCCGCCCTGGGCCCCCGATCCAACCTCACGGTCAAGCGCTACGAGGGGCTCAACCACCTGTTCTTGCGGGGCGAGGGACCGCCGTCTCCGGCCGATTACCGCCAGCCCGGCCACGTGGATCCCCAGGTCATTGCCGACCTGGCGGCGTGGATCACCGGGCAACAGCGATAGACCTGGACCCGCTCGGCCGGCAACCTGCCGGCCGCTGGAGTCCGGCCGGGAAAGGTGGTCGAGCGCTGAACTATCTTTCAGCGTGCC
>DATECI010000024.1:0-3197 GCA_035286985.1 Gemmatimonadales bacterium | reverse complement strand
GCCGCCTCGAGCAAGGCCTCGACGGCGCCGGCCATGATCTCAGGGGTCTCCCCCCTGGTCTTGAGCGCGGCGAGCACAGCCGCCATTTCCACCTCGGAGTATTCCCCCGCCAGGAAGGGCCGGAAGGTGGCGGTGCTCTCCTCTCGGGAGAGCGCGCGACGGCGGAGGACCTCGAGAACCTCACCGGCACGCATCGGCGGCCCACCGGAGGACGTTGTCTATGATCCGTCCGCCCTCGGGCGTCAGGATGGATTCGGGGTGGAACTGCACCCCGAGCTGGGGAGCGCTGCGATGTTCGACCGCCATGACAACCCGGTCGGTGCCGGCAATCGGCTTCAGGCACTCCGGAAGCCTGGTGGCAGCCAGGGAATGGTATCGCCCGACCGGAAACGGGGATGGTACGCCCTCGAAGAGCGGTCCCCCTTCGTGCCGCACGCGCGACGTCTTTCCGTGGACAACTTCGCCGGCCGGCCCCACGGTCCCTCCGAACGCCTCGACCATGGCCTGGTGGCCGAGACAAACACCGAAGACCGGTACCCCGGCGGGCGCCGCGAGCCGGACCAACTCGATGCAGGAACCCGCCTCGGCCGGCGTGCCCGGCCCGGGCGAGAGCACCAGCAAGCCGGGGCCATCCTGCCGGGCCCGGGCCAGCACCAGCTTGGCCGGCGCGGTATTCCGCCAGACCTCGACGGCTATGCCGCGGCGGGCGAACTCATCTACCAGGTTCCAGGTAAAGGAATCGAAATTGTCTACGAAGACGACGCGCAGCGGCTCAGGCATGGAACCTTTCCGTCCCCGCCACCGCGCGAAGGACCGCTTCGGCTTTGTGTCTGGTTTCCAAGGCCTCGGACGCTGGATCCGAGTCGAAGACGATGCCCGCTCCGGCCCGGACTCGGGCGAGGCCATCGCGGACCACCGCGGCCCGGATTACGATCGCGGTGTCCATCGAGCCATCGTGACTGAGGTAGCCGACCGCGCCGCCGTAGGCACCCCGCCGGGAAGGCTCGAACTCCCGGAGCAGCTGGGCGGCGCGGATCTTGGGCGCTCCGACCAGAGTGCCCATGTTCATGGCCGCGGCGTAGGCATGCAGCGCGTCGGTGTCGTCCGCCAGCACTCCTTCGACTTCGGACACCAGGTGCATGACGTGGGCGTAGCGATCGACCGTGAGCAGCCGGGTCACCTTTCTGGTGCCGGGCCGGCTCACTCGGGCCACGTCGTTCCGGGCCAGGTCCACCAGCATCATGTGCTCAGCGGTTTCCTTTCCGTCGAGCCGGAGCGCCGCCTCACGGCGGGCGTCGAGATCCGGGTCGATCTCGCCATCAGCGCCGCGCCCGCGGGCCGCGGTTCCCGCGATCGGTCGGATGGTGACCCGCTTGGGATCCCCGTGCACCTTCACTGCTGTCTCGGGCGAGGCGCCGAACGTGGTGAACGACTCGCCCTGGACGTAGAACAGGTAAGGACTCGGATTGGCGGCTTGCAGCCTTCCGTATCCGGCGAGGGGATCAGGGCAAGGCAGCTCGAAGGTGCGTGAGGCGACGATCTGGAAGACATCACCGCCAGTGATGTGCTGCTTCAAGCGGCGGACCAGGGCCTCGTATTCGCCATCCGACAGGTCCAGTCGGGCAGCGGGAAACGGGAGTCCGGAATCGGATTGCCCAGGCCGGCTTTCGACTCGCGATTCGCGACCCTCGACCACCGCCTGGACGGCTTGCAGGAGCGTTCCGATCGCGGCCACGGCGTCGTGGTAATTCGCTTCCCCATCCGGCCCCCCCATGGCGTTGGCCACCAGCAGGGTGCGGTTCCGAAGGTGGTCGACCACGATCAGCCGGTCGGGGACGAAGAACTCGAAGTGTGGGGTGGGGACCGGCTCCGGTCGGCCGGGGGGAAGCTCCTCGAAGAGCTCCACGAGGTCGTAGGAAAACACCCCGGCCGCGAGATAACACGCGTCGGTGGGATGGGCCAGTAGCTCCGGCCCGAAGACGATCGCCCGCAGCGCGTCGAGCGGCGACGGGAGGCGGACCCGAGCCGCTTCATCGCGGGGACCGGGAGGGGGTTCGGGAAACGTCACGCGAATTGCGACGGTGCCGTTCCCCGTCTGGGACTTGCCCGGACCGGGAACCTTCCTCAGCTTTGCGGTCGGGACCGCCTCGGCGAGCTTCCCGGCTATCCAGGGCAGTAAGGAACGGCCGTTGGCCGATCGCGCGGCGATTTCCACCGTGCGCCCCTCGCAGGCGATCCGGAGAGCTGCGCCAACCCCGATCAGGCTGCGTTCCCCCGACCCGGCTCCGGTCTCGGCGGATTCGAGCAGGAAGGTGCCGGTTCGCCGGCCGCCTTCGCTCAATCTGGCATAGAGGGCAAGAGGATCCGGACTACCGGTCACCTCCCGCACCAGCGGCAGCACCGTTCCGGACGGAATGGCGGAGGTCATCATCTCACATGACCTTGCCGATGGCTGCGGCAATGGTCCGGAGCTCGCGCATCATGACGGCGAATTGTTCCGGAAAGAGCGATTGGCGGCCATCGGAGAGCGCGTGGGGAGGGTCACAGTGCACCTCCACCAGGATCCCGTCGGCGCCACACGCCAGGGCCGCCTTGGCCATGGGTGCCACCAGCTCGCGGAACCCGGTGCCGTGCGAGGGATCCACCAGGACCGGCAGATGGCTGCGCTGCTTTATGACCGGGACCGCGTTGAGATCGAGGGTGTTGCGGGTGGCCGTCTCGAACGTGGTGATGCCTCGCTCACAGAGAATCACATTGGGATTCCCCTCGGCCAGGATGTATTCGGCGGCGAGGAGCAAATCTTCCACTTTGGCGGCGGGACCCCGTTTCAGGATGACCGGCTTCCGGCTCCGGCCCAGGGCCTGGAGCAGTCGGAAATTCTGCATGTTCCGGGCGCCCGCTTGAAACGCCGCGGCATAGTCGCTGACCAGCTTCACGTCGCCCGCATCCACCACTTCGGTGACCGCGGGCAGCCCGGTTTCCTTCGAGACCTCCCGCAGAATCTCCAGCCCCTCTTCGCCGAGACCTTGGAAGGAATACGGACTGGTCCGGGGCTTGTACGCGCCTCCCCGCAAGGCGTGGGCACCGGCCGCCAGAACCGCCTGGGCCGTCCGTCGCATCTGGTCGGTGCTCTCCACCGCGCAAGGGCCGGCGATGACGGTGAAGCGGCCTCCTCCGACCCGGGTCCCCCCCCCCCC
>DATECI010000023.1:0-6751 GCA_035286985.1 Gemmatimonadales bacterium | reverse complement strand
GGGCAAGATCGCTCTTGGCCACAATCATGAGGCCGCTGGTATCCCGGTCCAGCCGATGAACGATGCCGGGCCGGCCCGGCGCACCTCCCGACAGCGTGGTGCCGCGCGCGACCAGGGCGTGCACCAGCGTATCATCCCAATGCCCCGGCGCCGGATGCACCACCAGGCCGGCCGGTTTGTCGATGACAGCCAGGTGATCGTCTTCGAATACGATTCGGAGTGGGGCCAGATCTGCAGAGGCCGGACCCAGGCGGCGGGGCGATTGGGTTTCGGGAAAGTCGACTTCCACTAGCTCCTTGCGCGCGAGGATCCGCGAGGCGCGGGCCGGTTTACCGTTGACCCGCACGCCCCCCGCCGCGACAATCCGGGCAGCCTGGGTCCGCGACAGGTCGAGTTGGTCGGCGAGAAAACGGTCGAGCCGCTCGGCAGCAGCGGTGGCGACGGAGAACACGACCCCGGGCAGGCGCCGACCTCACCCGGCTTGCGCCGATTCGGTGCGCCGGCGGGAGTCCTCGACCCAGAGGGAAATCGCGAGCAGAATCGCCCCGATGCTCACCCCCATATCGGCGACGTTGAAGGTGGGCCAGCGGTACGACCCGATCCCGACGTCGATGAAATCCACCACGCCGTGCGCGTGGCGGAGCCGGTCGACCAGGTTCCCGGCCGCGCCGCCCGTCACTAACCCGCAAGCCAGATGGCGCAGCGTGTCGGCCCGGGGACTGGCCCGCGAGAGCCGGTAGAGCAGGACCACTGCGATCCCCGCCAGACCCATGAAGATCCAGCGGGAATAGGGGCCGAGATCGAGCCCGAACGCCGCGCCCTGGTTATAGACCAACCGAAGCTGGAGCCACTCCCCCCACACCGCGACCGGAGGGACCGGCAGGAGGTGCAGCTCGACGATCCGCTTGGTCACGAGATCCCCTGCCAGCACCGCCAGCGCAACGGCCCAGAAGAGCGCGGGCGGCCTAACGGCGCTTTTCATCCTCTTCCTTTTCCTTGCAGGTAATGCAGAGCCGGGCATGGGGAAGAGCATCGAGCCGCTCGAAGGAGATGTCCTGGCCGCATTGCTCGCAACGCCCGAAACGCTCCGGATCGCCATAGATCCGGCGGAGGGCCTGGTTGACATGCCAGAGGTAGCGCCCTTCCTGGGAGGCGAAGAGGAATTGTTTCTCCCGCTCCGAGGTGTCGGTGCCCTGATCCGCCATGTGGAAGGAATAGGAAGAGAGGTCGCCGTCGGACGACTGCAGGGTATTGCTGAAGGACTCGTCGTAGTACCCCAGCTCCTTCATCACCCGAGCCCGCTCGTCGAGCAGTCGCTTTTCGAGATGCTGCAGCTGCTTCTTGTTCATGGCCGTTCCATGGGGTTCCCACCGGTTGAATCGCGGTCCGCCGGATGGCGAACCACTGCTAGGACGACCGAAAGGCCGTCGATTTCCACGGTTTCCTGCCGGTCCGCCGCCCCGGCGCGCCCGCCGGCATGGAGCACCCGGGCCAGCGTCTCGCCACGAATGAAGTCGGCGTGGGCGCGGACCGCCTCCAGCACCGGCGGCGGTCCGTCGAGCCAGAGCGCGATCCGCGTGCCATAGGAGTAGCCGGCATCCTTGCGGAGCCGCTGGACTCGGTTCACCACCTCGCGCGCCAGCCCCTCCCGGCGCAGCTCCTCGGTGAGGCTCGGATCCAGCGCGGCGACGAAGCTCCCGCTGCTCTGTACCAGCCAGTCCGTGGCCACTTCCCGCTCCACGGTGACCTGGCTGGGCTGGAATTCGTAGGGGGTACCATTGACCTGGTGCACGACGCTCGTGCCGCTTTCGAGCTGGCGGAGTTGCTCGGCCGATAGGCTCGCGATGGCCGACGCGGCCGCCGGCGTGTTCCGGCCGAACACCTTGCCGAGCTCGCGGAAGTTGGGCCGGGGACGCAGCCGGACCAGGTCCGCATCCGACGCTACCACCTCGATTTCCCGCACGTTCACTTCCTGGGCCAGGAGCGGCAGCATGCCGCGAAAGCGCTCGCCGTCGGCCGAGCGCGGCACGGCGACTTTCATCCTCCCGAGGGGTTGCCTGACCCGCAGGGACCGCTCCTCCCGGGCGGCCCGAGCCAGCGAGGCAAGCCGCCGCACCGCTGCCATCGCCGCCTCGAGCTCCGGATCAGGCCGCCCGTCCGGCTCGGGAAACGTTGCCAAATGGACCGACTCGCCGGTGAGGGCTCGGTGCAGCCAGTCGCTGGCGAAGGGTGCGGCAGGGGCGAGCAGGCGGGCGACAATGACCAGGGCGTCGTAGAGAGTCCGTGCCGCGGCCGGCTCCGCCTCCCGGTCCGGCGCCCAGAAACGCGCCCGGCTCTGCCGGATCCACCACTGGGACAAGTCGTCGACGACGAAGTCCATCAGGGCCCGGGTCCCCGCCGTGGGCTCATAGGCGTCCCACGCGGCGGTGACCGCCGCGACCGTCGCGGCGAGCCTGCTCCGGAGCCAGCGATCGAGCAGCGACGGCTCCCGCGACGGCATGGGTAGCGCGCCGGGCGCATACCACTGGAAGAAGGTGTAGGCGCTCTTGAGCGTGACGAGGAATGCCCCCGCGCTCTCCTGGATCGCGGCGCGATCGAAGCGTTTGGGCTTCCAGACGTCACTGGCGGCCAGGAAATAGAGTCGCGCCGCGTCGGCTCCGAACTCCCGGAGCACTTCCCAGGGGGCCACGATGTTGCCGCGGCTCTTCGACATCTTCTGCCCGGCTGCGTCCAGTACCTGCTCGTTCACCACCACGTGGCGATAGGGTGCGCGGTCGAACACCGCGGCGCCGATTGCCAGCAGCGAGTAGAACCAGCCCCGGGTCTGGTCCACGCCCTCGCAGATGAGATCGGCGGGAAAGTGGCGCTCGAATTCCGCGCGGCGCTCGAACGGGTAATGCCACTGGGCCGAGGGCATTGCCCCGGAATCGAACCACGCATCAATGACCTCGGGCACCCGCCGCATGGTGCCGCCGCCCGGCGCGGGCCAGGTCAGCGCATCGATGCCGGGCTTGTGGGGATCGAAGTCGGCCGGCAGGGGCTTTCCCAGCCGGCGGCCCAGCTCCTCGAAGCTACCGATGACCTCCACCTCCAGAGGTTCCCGGTCGGAGATCCAGATCGGCAGCGGAGTGCCCCAGAACCGATCGCGGGAAAGCGCCCAATCCACATTGTTGGCCAGCCAGTCGCCGAATCTCCCCGTCCCCATTTCCGGCGGATGCCAGCTGATTTCGGCATTGAGCGCGAGCAGGCGCTCCTTGATGGCGGAGGTGCGCACGAACCACGAGTGGCGCGCGTAATAGATCAGCTTGCTGCTGCACCGCCAGCAGTGCGGGTAATCGTGCACGTGCTGCTCGGTGCGGAGATGGCGCCCGACTTCCTTGAGGCGCCGGATGATGCGCTCGTTGGTATCGGCGTCGGTGACCAGCCGCCCCTCGAGCTCCGGCCAGGTCGTTCCGGCAAAGGTCCCGTCCGGCGCAACCGGACGCAGCAGCGCCAGTCCGTGCTGCTGGCCCGCCTCATAGTCGTCGGCTCCGAACGCCGGCGCCATATGGACGATCCCGGTACCTTCGTCCGCCGTCACGAAATCCCCCAGGACCACGATTGAATGGAGCTTGTCGGGCGGAAGGGGCACCACGTCGAGCGGCCGCTGGTAGCGCAGGCCTGCGAGCTCGCGCCCCGGAAGCGTGCGCAGTCGTTCCAGGCTGGCCGGGGCCGCTCCAGGGCTCCGCTCGAGCGAAGAACCCGCGCTGCCCTGCGAGCCCACCAGGTCCCCGAGTGCGGCCTCCCGAGCGGTCGCGAAGATCAGGATCCGGCCGTCGGCCCGGCGGTACTCCCCGTACTCCAAGTCGGGATGGACCGCCGCGGCAACGTTGGAGGGAATAGTCCACGGGGTAGTAGTCCACACCACCAGCTCACGCCCCGTCTTATCTGAGAGTGGAAAAGTGACGTAGACCGACTTGTCGTGAACCTCCTCGTAGCCCTGGGCGAGTTCGTGGCTGGAGAGCACCGTGCCGCAGCGGGGACAGTACGGCAACACCCGATGGCCCGGTACCAGTAGCCCCTTGCCGTGCAGCTGCTTGAGCAGCCACCAGACCGATTCGATGTAATCCGGGGTGAAGGTGATGTACGGGTGCTCGTAGTCGAGCCAGTAGCCGATCCGCTCCGAGAGCTCTTTCCAATCACTGAGATAGGTAAACACGCTCTCCCGGCAGAGCCGGTTGAATTCGGCCACGCCGAACTCCTCGATCTCCTTCTTCCCGGAAAGCCCGAGGGATTTCTCCACTTCGATCTCGACCGGCAGGCCGTGGGTATCCCAGCCGGCCATCCGGGTCACCGAGCGACCCTGCATGACCCGGAAACGGCAGAACAGATCCTTGATGGTCCGGGAAAACACATGATGAACGCCGGGCCGTCCATTGGCGGTGGGAGGGCCCTCGAAGAATACGAACGGGGTTCCATCCCCCCGGGCCGCTTGCACCTGCTCGAACAAACGCTCCTCGCTCCAGCGCGAGAGCAGCTCGCGCTCCAACGCATCAGCGCCCTGGTCGGGCCAGGCCGGGAGGGGGCGAGCCGGGAGCATCAGGCCTTCCGGCGAAAAGCCGGCGCTCCCTCGGCTTCGGCGTCGGCGGCCAGCGAGGCGATCTCCGCGAGCTGCCGTTCGAGCAGCTGTCGAAGGCTGCTCAGGTACCCGTGAAACTGTCGCCCCGCGGCCTCGTTGGCGTAGGCCAGGCGCTGCTCCTCGATTCGGGCGCTCTGGACCAACCGCTCCGCTTCGGTCCGGGCTTGCTGCAGGACCTGCTCGGCCTCGGCGTTTGCCTCCCGGAGTGCCACTTCGCGTTCCCGCTCCATATGGGCCTGGGTTTCGCTGCGGAGCTGCTGGGCGGATACCAGCGCATCGTTCATGGCCCGCTCCCGGTCGCGGTAGGACTTGAGCTGGTCGCTCATGCCCTTGACCCGCTCGTCGAGCTGGACCCGCTCACGCACCAGGCGATCGATCTCCTCGGCCATCCGCTGCTTGAACTCGTCCACCTGGGCCGGATCGTAGCCTCGAAGCGCCTTGTGGAACTCCTGGGCCCGTACGTCGTGGGAGGTCAGGTGAAAGGCGTTGTCGCTCATTGCGGGCGTTCTCCGAACAGCAGGGTTCCCAGCCGCACCATGGTGGCTCCTTCTTCGACCGCCACGGGGAAGTCACCCGACATTCCCATGGAGAGCTCCGGCAGCGAATGCCCGCCGCTCTGCATCCGGTCGCGCAGGGCACGGAGCATCGAGAAAGCGGCCCGCTGCACCCGCTCCTCGCCTGAAAGCGCCGCCAGCGTCATGAGGCCGCGGAGCTCCAGCCGCGGCAAACCGGCCACTCCCTCCAGCAGGAGGCCGAGCCCGGCCGGCTCGATTCCGCTCTTGGCGGTTTCCCCCGAGCAATTCACCTCAATCAGCACCGGTTGCCGGGCTCCTTCCGGGGCCGCTTCGGCAATCCGCCGCTCCAACTCTCGGGCCAGCTCGATCCGGTCCACCGAGTGGATCAGCGCGAAGCGCCCCACGACGTGGCGGACCTTGTTGCGCTGCAGGGTCCCGATCAGATGCCATCGCACCGGAACCTCACCGAGCTGCTCCTGCTTGGTCAGCGCCTCCTGAACCCGGTTTTCCCCGACGTCAGCGAGACCGGCCGCCACCGCGGCGCGCACCGCTTCCGGGCCATGGGATTTCGTGACTGCGACAATCCGCACCGGATGGCTCCAGCCACCCCGGGCCTGATGAAACCCGATCCGGTCCCGGACTTGAGCGAGCCGTCCGGGAAGGTCCGGGAAGTCCATAACCTTTCAAAATAAGAGGACTTACCGCTTTGGTGAAGGGAGCGATGCGCGCAGCGATTCAAGGCTCGCCGCAAGCGCCGGGTTGGTCGTGAGCCGGAGCGAACGGTCGAGGAAACGAATCAGTTTCGCGGTGTCGGCGCGCTCCTCCATCGCGAAGGCCAGCTGGGTATAGGGCAGTCCCAGCGTGCTGGTAATCCCGCTCGCGGTGGACTCAAGATCCGGGTGGGGACGCTCGAGCAGCCCGGCGTAGCGGTAGGTCTCTTCCATCAGCCGTTCGGTCGTCGGAAGGTCGAGCGGCGCTCCGAGCATCCGTCGCAAATCGTAGTCGGCCCGGGTGGTATCGACCGGATCGGCTTCGAGCCCGATCACCAACCCGCGCTGAACCAGGAATCGGTCGAGACCGTAGGTGTTGCCCGCAGCGGTGAGCCCCCACGCAATGGGCCGGCGCCCGAAATTCTGCTGGATCACCCGGAGCGAGAGGAAATCGTTCGTGGAGAGCACCGTTCGGGCCGGCACGGTAACCTGGTGCTGCCCGACCGACAGCCTCACATCCTGGGCGAGCCGCTGGGGAACCGCGGCCGCGATTTCCCCATCGGTCATGGTGTGGAGCGGCCAGGTCGGGGGGGCGGCATGGTAGCCGCGCCAGATCGCCGGTGCCTTCGCCTCCTCGAAGGGCCGGGCCGGCTGATCCCGCAGCTGCCGGAGGTACCATTCGGTCTGGGCGAGGGCGAGGCAAACCACGGTCACGTCGCGCCGGATTCCGGCTACCTCCTGGGCCCACCAGAGCGGGAAGGTGTCGTTGTCACCGTAGGTGAAGAGAATCCCGTAGGGCGGAACCGAATTGAGGAGGTTGTAGGCAAAGTCGCCCGGGAGCCGGGCGTCCGGGCCACCGCGGCGATCGGCTTCGCGAAAGTTGAGGAGGTAAGGCACCAGGGCGAGCA
>DATECI010000022.1:0-2278 GCA_035286985.1 Gemmatimonadales bacterium | reverse complement strand
GGGGGGGGGGGGCGCGGTGGGTTCCGTCGCCGCAACGACCGGCTCCGCGGCCGGACTCTCTCGCTCTGCCATGCTACAGCTCCAATCCGCCCTCGCGGGCACCTTCGGCGACGGCCTGGACCCGTCCGTGATACCGGTACCCCGCGCGATCGAACACCACCCGGGTGATGCCGGCGGCCTTGGCCTTGGCCGCAAGCAGCTTCCCGGTTGCCTTGGCACGGGCGACTTTGCCCTGGCCCGCCAGCTCGAGCCCCTCGCTCCCGTCGCTCACCCCCAGCAACGTCATGCCGCGGTCGTCATCCACGACCTGGGCATAGACATGCTTGAGGGAACGGAAGACCACGAGCCGGGGCCGCTCGGCGGTCCCGGTAACCCGCTTTCGCACCCGCAGGTGCCGGCGGTAGCGCCGGTCCTCCCGCGTCTTCGGGGCATGAATTGCGCGCATTACTTCGCTCCTGTCTTGCCGGCCTTGCGGCGCACCCGTTCGCCCTGGTAGCGGATGCCCTTCCCTTTGTACGGCTCCGGCGGGCGAATCTGGCGAAGCTCGGCGGCAACCTGGCCCACCAGTTCCTTATCGGGACCGCTGATGCGGACAACAGTATTCGCCTCGACCGCAAAGGCGATTCCCTGGGGAGCCCGGTAGGGCACCGGATGGGAATACCCGACGATCATGGTGATCCCGTCCTTGCTCGGCTCGGCCTTGTAGCCGACCCCCTGGATCTCCAGGGTCTTCTGGTATCCCTTGGTCACGCCTTCGACCATGTTGGCGATGAGGGTGCGGGTAAGCCCGTGAAGAGCCTTGTGGCGCGACTCCTCGCTAGGCCGTCCCACCAGAATCCGGTTGCCCTCGAGCTGAAGGCTCAAGTCGGAGTGGACGGTCCGGGAGAGCTCGCCCTTCGGTCCCTTGACCTTGAGCACCGGCCCGTTGATTTCCGCGGTCACTCCCGCCGGGAGCTCGACGGGCTTCTTGCCGATCCGCGACATGGGTCCTCCTACCAGACCAGGGCGACGAGCTCGCCGCCCAGATTGGCCGCCCGCGCATCCCGGTCGGACATCAGTCCTTTCGGGGTGGACACGATCGCCATGCCGAGACCGTTCCTCACCCGGGGAATCTCCCGGGACTTCACGTACCGGCGGAGCCCCGGCGAGGAGACTCGGCGCAGCTCCCGGATAACCGGTTGCTCGTCGTGGTAGCGCAGGTAGAGCCGGAGAATGCCCCGGCCGCCGTCCTCCAGGGTCTTGAAGTCGGCGACAAAGTGATTCTCGGTGAGAATCCGCGCCAGCTCGATCTTGAGCTTGGAGCGGGGGATGTCGACCCGCCGGTGGCCTGCCGCGCAGGCATTCCGGATCCGGGTCAGCATATCCGCGACAGGATCAGTCATGCTCATTCGTCACCCCTCACCAGCTGGCTTTGCGCACGCCAGGGATGTGTCCCTTCAGCGCGAGCTCGCGGAAACAGATCCGGCACAATCCAAACTTTCGGAGCACGGCCCGCACCCGGCCGCAGCGTTGGCAGCGACGCACTTTGCGGGTCGAGAATTTTGGGGTGCGCTTGGCGCGCTCGATCCAACAGGTCTTCGCCATCCGCTCAGGCTCCTTCCGCCTGGATGGTCACGGCCTGGGGCGTCTCGCCCCGGAAGGGCCAGCCGAACTCCTTGAGCAGTCCCATTGCCAGGTCGTCTCGCGTCGTGGTGGTCACCACCGTGATGTCCATGCCGTGGATCTTCTCCACTTTGTCGTAATCCACTTCCGGGAAAATCAATTGTTCCCGGATTCCGAAGGTGTAATTGCCTCGTCCGTCGAAACTCCGGTTGGGCAGGCCCCGGAAGTCGCGAACCCGCGGCACCGCCAGCGAAATGAAGCGATCGAGGAACTCGTACATCCGAGGCCCCCGGAGGGTCACCCGCGCGCCGACCGGCACTCCGGCCCGGAGCCCGAAGTTGGCGATCGCCTTCTTGGCCCGGGTCACGACCGCCTTCTGCCCGCTGATCGCCCCGAGCTCCTCGACGACCGCTTCGAGCTGCTTCGGGTTCTTGGCCGCCTCCCCGAGTCCCACGTTCAGCACGATCTTCTCGAGCCGGGGAATCTGGTGCGGGTTGCGGAGCCCGAACTGCTTCATGAGCCGCGGCCGGATCGTGTTTCGGTAATACTCCTGGAGCCGGGGGGTGCCTTCCCGGACCTTGGGCGCGGCATCGGTCGCCCCGGCCGCACCCTTGTCCTTGCCCTTGGCGCCACCGGGTTTGCCGCCTCCCTTGGGCGCGGCTTTGGCCGGCGCCGC
>DATECI010000021.1:0-4480 GCA_035286985.1 Gemmatimonadales bacterium | reverse complement strand
GCCTTTGAAGGTCTTGCGGAACTTGATCCGCTTCGGCGCCAGCATCGTTCAGCTTCCCGTACTGTAGGTCCGGCCGGCCAGATCTTCCACGACCTCGCCCTTGAAGATCCAGACCTTGACGCCGATGGTGCCGTAGGTGGTCTTCGCGGTGCTGGTCGCGTAATCGATATCGGCCCGCAGCGTGTGCAGCGGGACCCGGCCTTCGTGATAGCCCTCGGTCCGCGCGATTTCCGCCCCCCCCAGCCGGCCCGAGGCCCGCAGCTTGATGCCCTGGGCGCCCATCCGCATCGCGCTCTGCATCGCCCGCTTCAAGGCGCGGCGGAAGGAGATCCGCTGCTCCAGCTGGTGGGCAATGTTATCGGCCACGAGCTGGGCGGAGGTTTCGGGCCGCTTGATTTCCTCGACGTTGATCGCCGCTTCCTTGCCGGTGAGCTGGGCCAGCTCGTCCCGGAGCTTATCCACCTCGGTGCCCTTCTTCCCGATGACCACCCCGGGCCGCCCGGTATGAATGGTCACCGTGACCTTGCCGGGCCGGCGCTCAATATGAATCTCGGCGATGGCGGCGTGGCCGAGCCGGGTAAGGAGGTACTTCCGGATCAGCTCGTCTTCCTTGAGGAGCGCGGGCATGTCCTTGGCGGCGAACCACCGGGACACCCACGGCTTGACGATGCCGAGCCGGAACCCGATTGGATTGGTCTTCTGGCCCATCAGGCCTGCTCCTCTCTGCTCTGCACGTGGATCTCCACGTGGCTGGTCCGCTTCAGGATCGGGGTGCCCCGGCCCTGGGCCGCGGGGTGCATCCGCTTGAGCGGCTGCCCGCCGTTCACGATCGCCTTGCTCACGATCAACTCATCCAGGTCAAAGCGCTCCTTGGAGGCGAGCGCCTTCTGCTCGGCGTTGGCCACCGCGCTCTTCAGGGTCTTGGCGATCTGCTTGGCGGCGTGCTTCTTGTTGAACTTGAGAATCGCGTACGCGGCGTTCACGTCCTGCCCCCGAATGAGGTCCACCACCAGCCGCATCTTGCGCGGCGACTGGCGAACCCCTCGCTGAATCGCATATCCCTGCGCCATGGTCACTCCGGCTTCGCTTTCTTGTCCGCCACGAGCCGACCGCTGTGGCCCTTGAAGACCCGGGTCGGCGAGAACTCGCCGAGCTTGTGGCCCACCATGTTTTCGGTCACGTATACCGGGATGAACTTGTTCCCGTTGTGCACCGCGAAGGTGTGGCCCACGAACTCGGGAAGGATGGTGCTCGCCCGGCTCCAGGTCTTGACAACCCGCTTGTCGTTCCGGGAGTTGAGGATCTGCACCTTGGTGAGCAGCGCCTCCTGAACGAACGGGCCCTTCTTGACGCTCCGTGCCATGGATTACGCTCCGCCTGTCGCCTTTCCGCGCCTGCGGCCGCGGATAATGTGTTTGTTCGAAGCCTTCTTCCGCTTGCGGGTCTTGACCCCTTCGGGCTTGCCCCAGGGCGAGACCGGGGGCCGTCCCCCGGAACTCTTGCCCTCACCGCCGCCCAGCGGGTGGTCCACCGGATTCTTGGCCACCCCCCGCACCTTGGACCGGCGTCCGAGCCAGCGGGTCTTCCCGGCCTTCCCAACCGAGAGCAACTCATGCTCAGCATTCCCGACTTCGCCGATCGTAGCCATGCAGCGGGCATGAACCAGACGGACCTCGGACGACTTGAGCCGGAGGGTGACGTATTCGCCCTCCCGCGCCACGACTTGGGCCTGCTGCCCCGCGCTCCGGGCGAGCTGGCCGCCTTTCCCGAGCTTGAGCTCGATGTTGTGCACCGCGGTGCCGAGCGGGATCTCTCCGAGCGGAAGCGCATTGCCGATCCGGGCATCGCTGCCGGGGCCCGCCATCACGGTGTCCCCTTGCCGGAGCCCGTTGGGGTGCAGGATGTAGCGCTTTTCCCCGTCGGCGTACACCAAAAGGGCAATCCGGGCACTCCGGTTGGGATCGTACTCGATTTCCGCGACCCGGGCCGAAACCCCGTGCTTGTCCCGCTTGAAGTCGATCCGCCGGTAACGCTGTTTGTGCCCACCGCCCAGCGCCCGCATGGTCAGGTGCCCGAGGTTGTTCCGGCCGCCCGACTTCTTGAGCGGCTCGAGCAAGGACTTCTCCGGGCTGGACCGGGTGATCTCGTCGAACCCGGACACCGACCGGAAGCGGGTCCCCGCGGTCATGGGGCGGAATTGCCGAATGCTCATCTCAACCCTCGAAGATCGGGAGGGACTCGCCCTCTTTCAGGGTAACGATCGCCTTCTTCCAGGCCGCCGTATTCCCCCGGATCCGGCCCCGCGTCACTTCCCGCCGGCGCATCTGCATGGTGCGCACCGCGGTCACGTGGACCCCGAATTGGCGCTCCAGCGCATCGCAGATCTGGTGCTTGTTGGCACCGGGATGCACTTCGAAGGCGTACTCCTTCCGGCTCTGGAAGGCGGCCGAGCTCTTCTCGGTGATCAGCGGCCGGACCACCACGTCGCGGAATGCCATCAGCTCTCCTTCTTCTTCGGCTTCTTGGCCGACGGCTTGATCTGGCTCCGCTTGGCGGCGGGCCGCGCCGGCTTCTTGGCGGCAGCCGGCTTCTTGGCAGCCGCGGGCTTCTTCTCACGGGCCGCCGGCTTCTTTCCGGGCGGTCGGGCGGTCGGGGCGCTCGGGCGCACCTTCCTGGCGGGCGGGCGGGCGGTCGCGGGACGGCTGGGCGCCTCCTCACCGGCCTCGACGACAGCCCCTTCGCCCAGCGCGCCCTGCTCGACTACGACCATGTCGGCCCAGAGCACGTGGTAGGCGGAAGCCTCGGCAAAGCTCATGACCTGGGCCAAAGGCAGGTTTCGCCCCGAGAGATACAGATTCCGGTTCAGGCCGTTGGTGAGCACCAAGACCTTCCGATCGAGCAGACCCATCTTCTCGAGCAAGCCGGCGAGCTGCTTGGTCTTCGGCGCCTCGAAGCTGACCGGATCCACCACCACCAGATGGCCTTCCCGGGCCCGGGCATTGAGCGCCGAGCGGCGGGCGAGCTGGCGGACCTTGCGGGGAATGGCCGCGCGGTAATCCCGGGGAATCGGCCCGAACACGATTCCTCCGCCCCGCCACAGCGGCGAACGGATGGAGCCCTGGCGAGCGCGGCCGGTGCCTTTCTGCCGCCATGGCTTCTTGTTGCCACCCGACACGAAGCTCCGGGTCTTGGTCTTCGCGGTGCCCTGGCGCTGGTTGCCGAGGTAGGTCTTGATCGCCTGATGCAGCGCCGGCTCATGTACGGTGCCGTCGAACAGATCGGCCGGCAACACGAAGGCGCCCTTGTGCCGGGCTCCCGATGCCGAGTAGTGCGGGGCCTCAATCATGCCGGCTCCTCCCTCCCTGCTTGGCCACCGTCACGATCCCGTTCTTGGAGCCAGGAATCGCGCCGCGAATGAACAGCAGGTTCCGCTCGGGATCGACGCGCACGACCCGCAGACCCAGCTCGGTGTGACATCGCGCGCCCATATGCCCCGGCATGCGCTTCCCCTTGATGACGCGCGACGGGTCGGTACCGGCGCCGATGGAGCCGGGCTTCCGGTGCCGGGTGTTGCCGTGCGAGCCCGGTCCGCCGCCGGCGCCGTAGCGGTGCACGATGCCCTGAAATCCTTTGCCCTTGGAGGTGCCGGTGATTCTTACCAGCTCTCCTGGTGCGAAAATCTGTACGGTCACCTCGGAGCCGGGCACCGGCGCGTCGCCGACCAGATCGAAGCTCCGCACCACGTGGGGCGCGAAGTCCAGCCCCGCCTTCCCGGCATGGCCAAGCTCCGCCCGGGTTGCGCGGCTCTTCCGCCGCGCCCCGAAGCCGAGCTGGACCGCCTGGTCGCGGCCCTGAACGACCCGACAGGGACCCGCCTGGATGATCGTCACCGGGACGGCGGAGCCGTCCTCGGTAAAGACCCGGGTCATCCCGAGCTTGCGGCCGATGAGTCCGTTCGTCATCGCCTTACCCGACCTTGATCTCGACGTCGACGCCGGCAGGAAGATCGAGCTTGGTCAGCGCGTCCATCGTTTGGGGCCGGGAATCGTTGATATCGAGCAGCCGCTTGTGGGTGCGGAGCTCGAATTGCTCCCGGCTCTTCTTGTCGACGTGCGGGCTCCGCAGCACGGTCCACCGTTCCATCTTGACCGGAAGCGGGATCGGCCCCGAGACCTGCGCCCCGGTCTTCTCGACCGTGCGCACGATGTCCGCGGCGGCCTGATCGAGGACCACGTGGTCGAAGGCTTTCAACCGGATTCGAATTCTGCCAGCCATGACGTCTCCTCGTCCCTATTTCAGAATCTTCGTGACCACGCCGGCCCCGACCGTGCGGCCGCCCTCGCGGATCGCAAACCGCAGCCCCTCGTCCATCGCGATCGGGGTGATCAGCTCGATCGTCATCTGGATGTTGTCCCCCGGCATCACCATCTCCACCCCGCTCGGCAGCTCCACATTCCCGGTCACGTCCGTGGTCCGGAAG
>DATECI010000020.1:0-3428 GCA_035286985.1 Gemmatimonadales bacterium | reverse complement strand
AGCTGGTCCCCTGGGATCTCATCGCCGCGCGAGTGACCGCAGGCCCGGAAGGGGGGCTGGTGTTCGAGCACATCCCCCACGTCTTTCCTGCGGAGCTCAAGGACGAGCTGCTTCGCAGGCTCCGGCGCGCCTTCAAGCGGTATCGCAAGGATGACCCTGCCCTTGACGAAGCGGCCTGCTTCCGGCGGATCGCCCCGCTCCTGAACCACATCTGGCTCGATCAGGTCGCCCTGCGGCCGCTTCCGGCCATCCGGACCCCCGAGGGCGACGCGCTCGTGATCACCAAGGTCCATTACGAGATGGAAGACCCCCGCGCCATTCGGGAGCTCCTGAACCGGCATCCCGGCCTGGTAGCCGAAGGAGATGCTTTCGTCTGGCTCGAGGGAGACGAGGACCGGTCAGGCCGCCGGGTCCTGGGCAGGATCGAGCTGGAGGCCAAGCGCCTCCGGCTGGAGACCTGGTCCGAGCGCCGAGCGGAAAGCGGACGGCGCCTCCTCGAAGACCTGCTGGGCAATCGGGTGCGCTACCGGACCACTACCTGCGAAGACGCCCTGCAGGCGGCCCGGCGAGCCCCGCCCCCGAAAGAGCCGCGGGAAGCAATCCCCGCTGGAGTCGAAGCCGAAGTGCTGAGGGAATACCTGGACCGGCACTACCTCGCTTGGCTTGATGAGCCGGTCCCGGCGCTCGGCGGCCGGACCCCGCGCCACTCCGCGCGGCTCAAGACGGGTCGGCCCAAACTGATCGGGCTTCTCAAGGCGATGGAGACCCGCGCGGCGCGCGACCGGCTGGAGGGTCGGCCGGCTTACGATACCGCCTGGCTGTGGGCCGAGTTGGGGCTGGCGCGGTCGCCGCACGATCAATCGGGTGGCGGGGAAGCGGATGCGAGATCTGCCGATGGAGGTTAGGCTCGCCTGCTCCGGGGTTAGAGCTGGTTTAGGGCGACCATGAGGCCGGCAAGCGGGATCACCGTGCCGGCCCAGAACAGGAACATCCACTTGAGCAGCTCGGCACGCACCTCAGCAATGCGCTGGTCGAGCCTTGCCTCGAACCGCGCATAGTTGAGCTCGTTCATTTCCCGCAGCTCGCTGCGGTAGGTCATGTCCACCTGGTTCAAGAGATCCACCAGCTCATTCGTGAGGTCATCGCCGAACGTCTCGTATAACTAAACCTACGCTCGGCGGCCCCGGTACCGAAAGCCCGCGCTCAGGGTCGATCGGACGCGACTCGCTGGCGGCCCCGCCAACCGCCCGGTAGCTTTTCCAGGCCCCCACCCGGCCAACCGAACCATGCGAACCACCATCCTCCTGAGCCTCCTCCTCGCCGCGCCGGCAACCACCTCGCCCGCCCAGCAGGCCGACCGTGCCTCGGGTCACTGGTCCGGCGCCATCCAGCTCCCCGGTCAAGAGCTGGGTTTCGAGGTGGACCTGACCAAAGGAGCGGCCGGCTGGACCGGCACCATCTCCATCCCGCTCCAGAACGCCAAGGACCTGCCCCTCGGTGATATCGTGGTGGTGGGTGACTCGGTGCGCTTCGCCATGCCCGGAGTCCCGGGCGACCCGACCTTCCGCGGACTCCTCTCCGCCGACGGCAAGTCCATAGCCGGGACGTTCACCCAGGGCCCCAACAGCTTCCCCTTCACCATGAAGGCGGGGCTCGCCCCGGGCGACGCCGCCCGCAAAGCCCTCCAGGGCTTCGATGGCTTCGTCGACTCCGCCCTCGCCGCCTGGAAGGTGGTGGGCGCCTCGGTCGGGATCGTGGTGGACGGCCAGGTGGTCTATTCGAAAGGCCACGGCTTCCGCGACCTCGAGAAAAAGCTTCCGGTCACCCCCGCCACCTTGTTCGCGATCGGCAGCACCAGCAAGGCGTTCACCGTCTTCGGGCTGGGCACCCTGGTGGACCAGGGCCGGCTCGAGTGGGACAAACCGCTGATCGAGTACCTGCCGGACATGCGGTTCTACGACCCGGAGACGACCCTCCGGATCACGCCTCGGGATCTCGTCACCCACCGGTCCGGGCTGCCGCGGCACGACCTGGTTTGGTACAACAACAAGACCGACACGAGAGACAGCATCATCCGGCGGATCCGCTACCTCCCGCCCAGCAAGGACCTGCGGGAGACCTACCAGTACAACAACCTGATGTTTCTGACCGCGGGCGTGCTCGCCGCGCGGCTCATGCAGTCCTCCTGGGAGGACGCGATCCGGAAGCTGGTGTTCGAGCCCCTCGGCATGGCGGCGAGCAACTTTTCGGTCAAGGATTCGGAGCAGTCGGGCGACTATGCCCGCGGCTACCAGGTCCGGAACGACAGCGTGTTCGGGATGCCGTTCCGGAACATCGACCTGGTGGGGCCGGCCGGCTCGATCAACTCCAGTGTGGATGACATGCTCAAGTGGGTGGGCATGCACCTCTCGGGCGGCATGATTAACGGCAAGCCGGTCATGAACCGGGCGACCCTCACCGACATGTATGCGCCCCACATGCCGGTGGGTGGGATGCCGACCGACCGCGAGCTCGGCGCGGTCAACTACGGGATGGCGTGGGCGCTCTCGAGTTACCGGGGCCGCTACCTGGTGCAGCACGGCGGCAACATCGACGGCTTCTCGGCCATGGTGGCGATGCTGCCGCTCGAGCGGGTGGGGATCGTGGTGCTGGCGAACCAGAACGGCTCGGCCTTGCCGGGGCTGGTCCGGAACCACGCGATGGACCGGATCCTGGGGCTGCCCAAGCGGGACTGGAACAGCGAGGCGCTGGCGGCCACGGTGCGGCAGCGGGCGGCCAACCGGGAGGCCGAGGCCAAGAAGGCGACCGCGCGGGTTAAGGGAACCCGGCAGTCGCACCCGTTGCCCGACTATGTGGGCGACTATTACCACCCCGGCTACGGGGTCTTGAGCGTCGGGGCCGAGGAGGACCGGCTGGTGGCGATGTATCACGCGATCGCGACGCCGCTCGAGCACTGGCATTACGACGTGTTCAACGGGCAGCGTAACCCGGCGGATCCCACCTTTGCCGACATGAAGTACAATTTCCGGACCAATGTGAAGGGCGACATTGACGCCGTGGCGGCGCCGTTCGAGCCGGCGGTGGCGCCGATCGTCTTTGAGCGGCTGCCGGACAAGCGGCTCCGCGACCCGGCGTATCTAACGCGGTTCGTGGGGCGCTACGCGCTGGCGAACGACACCGCGGTGGTGGCGTTGAAGGGCAACGAGCTCACGCTGAGCCTCCGTGGGCAGCCGGTGCGGACGCTGGATCCGGACCGGGGGAGCGAGTTCAACCTGCGGGGGCTCACCGGGTTCAGCCTGGAGTTCGTGGTGGACGGGGTGGGGGTGGTGACGGGGGCGCGGTTCAAGCAGCCGAACGGGGTGTTTGAGGCGAGGAGGGGGGGGAAGTGATCCGCGCTCCAGGGCGACGAATCGCGATGGTTAACCGGG
>DATECI010000019.1:0-5408 GCA_035286985.1 Gemmatimonadales bacterium | reverse complement strand
CAGGAGGATCAAACCGGTGGCGGCGAGCAACGGCGCCAGGCGGCGAGACTCGATCATGGGGGGGGGGCGGTTCCGCCGCGCCGGGTATCGGTGACCAGGGGAGGCGTTTCCCGGGTCGAGCCCTTGCGCCGATGCCGCCGGGTGACCTGAATCGAAACGACCCCGACCCACACCATGAGCCCGATCGCCAGGGCCACAATGCCCCCGGCGCGGAGCGCGGCCACCCCGACGGGACCGGCCACGGCTCCACGAGCCCGGCCCCCCATCTCGAGGGCATCGAGCCCGAAGACGAGTAGGGCGGCAAAGCAGACCGCGGCGAGAGCCAGGTGAATCCAACCGAGCACCCGCAGCATCATCCGATGCTGGAGTCCGATCGCAGCGGCAAACAGGAACGCATCGGCGACGAGCAGGACGCTCAAGCGCCCCGCCACCACGCCAAAAGCCCCGAACCGCCAACTTGCTGCGCCCGGGGCCGGCGAGCCGGCCAGAAGGGCTGCGAGGATTTCGATCCCCTGGTCGGCGATGATGAGCAACCCGGCCAGGTAGAGCAGCGAGATCAGTCTCCGAACTCTCGGATCGGACAGGGGCATGCCCGGACTTTCTGGAAGAAGGCCTCTAATCTAGCTTTGTTGGATTGTCCCGGGACTCCAGCCACTGCGGAACATGAGCTTCAAAGCGTTTCGGACCATCCTACCGGTCGGACTTCTCGGACTCGCCGCCGGATGCAACGAGGTATCCGGTCCCACCGAGCCTACCCTTCTCGAGATCAGCGGCGGGCAGAATCAGACCGGACAGGTTGGGAGCCCGCTTCCGGTGAAGGTCATCGTGCTGGCCAGCAACCGGCGCGGCCCCATGGCTGGGGTCACCATCACAATGAAAACCGAGGGTCAGGGAGGGGGCTCGGTCACTCCGCGTAGCGCTCCGACCGGCACCGAGGGTACGGCCGAGTTTACCTGGACCCTGGGGCCCAAGGTGGGATCCCAGACCCTCACCGCGAGCACCACCGGGCCATCGCCCCTCACCACCTCGTTGACCGCAGTCGCCATGGCGGGCCCGGCGTCGGTGGTTCTCGCCAACAGCGAGACCTTTCAGCTCGTGGTGGTCGGACGAGCCGTCCCGATCCGACCCTCGGTCATCGTCACCGACGCGTTCGGCAATCCGATCGCCGGAGTACCAGTGACCTTCGAGGCCGGGCAAGGTGCTTCGGTCCTCACCGGGACGGCTCAGACGAGTGACGCTCAGGGCGGCGCAACGCTGGGCGGCTGGACGATCGGGTTGGGCGCGGTGAGCCACACGGTTCGGGGAGCAATCTCCACCGGCTCTGCGGCGGTGTTCGAGACACGCGGCATTCCGGCCGGGCTGGCGGCGTTCGACGGAACCGGCCAGACCTCCAATGTCGGCACGGCGGTACCACTGGCCCCGGGAGTGCGCGCCAGCCGGGACGATGGCTCGCCCTTGTCCGGGGTCCCGGTGGACTTCACCGTAACGGCCGGCGGTGGCTCGGTGGCGGGCGGAGCGGTCCTGACCGGAGCGGATGGCGTCGCGAGGCCGATCCGATGGATCCTCGGTGCCGCGCCGGGATCCAATCGTCTCGAAGCGATGACCCTGGGGCGAAGCCCGGTCCGCTTCGAGGCGACCGGCGTGCTCGGCGTTGCGACGGCCGCCCTGGCCACCGGCGGCACCGGGTTAGCCGGATTCTTCGGGAACTACGTGCTCGGGGCGCCCGAGGTCACGGTCACCGATGCGGAGGGCCGACCGGTGGCGCTGGTGCCGGTCACGTTTCAGGTCACCGAGGGAGGGGGCCTGCTCACCGGATCCTCGACCCAGACCGATTTCCTCGGTCGGGCCAGCCCCACGAGCTGGCGGTTCGGGGGGGCCGGCCCCCAGACGGTGAGTGCCACGGCGGGCGCTCTTCCTCCCGTCGCGTTCCCGGCAGCCGGCTCGGCCGCTCCGGCGAGCACGTTCAAGATCGAGGTCCGCTACACCGTCGGAACCAATCCCACCCCGGAGCAGCGCGCCGCGTTCGATGGGGCGATCGCGCGGTGGACCGGGTTCCTCGTCGCCGGCGCACCTCCTTATTTGGTCTATGAAGACGCCGGGTGCGGGAATATCATCGGCGAAACGGTGGATGGAGTGGTCATTGCCGTCGAGCTCCGGCCGATTGACGGACCCAATGGGATCCTCGGTGCGGCCGGGCCATGCATTCTACGGGATGAGGGATATCTCCCCGCCCAGGGTTACATGCAGTTCGACACCGCGGATCTTGCCCTGCTGCAGCAGGCGAGCCTCCTCGAGCCCGTGATCCTTCACGAGATGGGACACGTGCTGGGGTTCGGCACGATCTGGAATTTCAATCCGGGGAACGGGCTGCCGTTCAACGCTTTTCTGCTGGGGAGGCCCGGCCCCGATCCGACTTTCAACGGCCCGGCGGCCCGGGCGGCCTTCTTCGGCTCGGTCGCCCCGGGGACCAGCTTCACCGGCACGCCTATCCCAGTGGAAGGAACTCCGGCCGGCGCGGGCACCGCTTATTCCCACTGGCGGGAATCGACCTTCCGGAATGAGGTCATGACCGGGTTCATCTCGACCACGGGAGTAAACCCCCTGAGCGCAATGACGGTTCAGCAATTCCGGGATCTGGGCTACATGGTGAATGACGCTATGGCCGAGGCCTATACTTTCCAGGCCTTCATCCAGTCCTTCGGCCAGGCCGCCACCCGGCTGGTCGAGGCCGACCTGCCGGGAGACATGATCGTGATCAATCGCCAGGGCCGGATGGTAGGCAGGGTGCCGAGGCCGGCATTCAAATGAGGTGAACCGGGAACGGTGAACAGTGAACAGAAACAAAGCCCTCCGAGTTTTCGGAGGGCTTCATGTTTCCGGGACTGGTTTTCCTGTTCACTCTTCACGGTTCACTGTTACAGCGCTTCCACTTCCTCAGGGAGCACCAGCGGCGGCTGCTCAGGCTCGGGCGGGGCCGGCGGGGGCGGCTCGAAGCCCGCCGGGGGCTGAATCTCCAGGTCCACATACCGGTAGTGCCCGGTGCCCGCCGGGATCAGATGGCCGATGATGATGTTCTCCTTGAGGCCACGGAGGTCGTCCTTGGCGCCGCGGATGGCCGCATCGGTGAGCACCCGGGTGGTTTCCTGGAACGACGCCGCGGAAATGAACGACTGGGTCGTCAGGCTCGCCTTGGTCACGCCGAGGAGCAGCGGCTCGGCCGTCGCGGGCTTGACCTTCCGCTTGAGCATCCGCTCGTTCTCCTCCCGGAAGCTCAGCTTGTCCACCGCTTCGGCCTCGAGGAAGCTGGTGTCGCCCGGATCGGTGACCCGTACTTTCTGCAGCATCTGACGCACGATCACCCCAATGTGTTTGTCGGCAATCCGGACGCCCTGCAGCCGGTACACTTCCTGGACCTCGTTCAGCAGGTATTCCTGCACCGCGCGGGGACCCTTGATGAGCAGGATCTCGTGGGGGTTCACCGGCCCTTCGGTCAACCGGTCGCCGGCGCGGACCCGGTCTCCTTCGTGCACCCGGAGGTGCTTGCCTGCGGGGACCTCGTAGGTCTGAGGCACCTCGCCTTCCGCCACGGCTCCGTCCTTGGTCATCGGATAGACGAAGATCTCCCGCTTGCCGCGCTTGATCTCGCCGAACTTCACGATCCCATCAATCTCCGACATAGTGGCCGGGTCCTTGGGGCGCCGCGCTTCGAAGAGCTCCTGCACCCGGGGAAGGCCGCCGGTGATATCGCGGGTCTTGTACACCTGCCTCGGGATCTTGGTGACCGTGATGCCCTTCGACACCTTGACCGGAGGCGAGAGGTACACCGTCTTGTCGCGGCTCTCCTTCTTCGACTTGCCGGGCCACGCCTCGATGACCGGCCGCTCGTCGACGTGGTATCGGGAAGACCAGGGATTCGCCTCTTCGGGAATCTCCGCCGCCCGGCTCACCATGTCGGTGGGGGAGCCGAAGATGATCCGGGAGCCCTCTGCCAGGCTGTATTCCTGGGGATCTTTCCGGTTCGGGGTGTAGACCAACACCGACGGGTGGAGCTCCCGATCGGGATCGGCGGTGACCACCAGCGAGCGGAGGCCGGTGCCTTCGTCCAACTCCTCGCGCAGGGTGACGTCCTTGACCAGATCCTTCCAGCGCAGCTCGCCTTCGGACTTGATGATGCTGGGATCGTTGTAGGGGTCCCAGGTATAGAGAATCGTCGCCCGGCGCTCGGCGTCGCCCTTGGTGACGTGGTCGCCCTCCTTGGCGTGCAGGATCGCACCTTCCGGCACCGGATAGCGGCTCAGGACGTGGGAGGGATCCTTCGGATCCACGATGTAGAGGCCCTCCCGGGCTTCCTCGCTGGCCGACTCGTCCTCGCGCGTCAGGGCGACCCGGATCTGGCCCACGGTGCCGTCCTCGTACTCGACATCCTGATCGGCGTACTCGAGACCCTTGGTGTACTTCGCGATGCCGTCCGAACGGGTCCGCCGCTCGGCTTCCTCGGCGATCCGCGAGGCGGTGCCGCCGATGTGGAAGGTCCGCAGGGTGAGCTGGGTTCCCGGCTCGCCGATGGACTGCGCTGCCAGAATCCCGACGGCCTCGCCCATGTCCACCATCTCCATGGTGGCGAGGTTGCGGCCGTAGCACATCCGGCAGATGCCCCGGCGGGCCTCGCAGGTCAGCACCGAACGGATTTTGACCCGTTCGATGCCGGCGTCCTCGATCGCATCGGCGGTTTCCTCGTCGATCAGTTGGCCGGCCTGCACCAGGAGCTTGGGATCGCCATGCTCGTCGAGCTGGTGCGGATCGAACACGTCTTCGGCGGCGACCGTGCCGAGGATGCGCTCCTTCAGCGACTCGATGACGTCCTCGCCCTCCTTAAGTGCGGTGGACTCGAGTCCCAGGATGGTGCCGCAGTCCTCTTCGGTAATGGTCACATCCTGGGCCACGTCCACCAGCCGTCGGGTGAGGTACCCGGCGTCCGCGGTCTTGAGCGCGGTATCCGCCAGCCCCTTGCGGGCCCCGTGGGTGGAGATGAAGTACTCCAGCACCGACAGCCCTTCCCGGAAGTTGGACTTGATCGGGCTCTCGATGATTTCGCCGATGCCGCCGGTGAGCTTCTTCTGCGGTTTGGCCATGAGCCCCCGCATACCGGCCAGCTGCCGGATCTGGTCGCGGCTCCCCCGGGATCCGGAATCGAACATCATGAAGACCGGATTGAACCCGCCGCGGCTCTGCCGCATCGAGCTCACCATCGCCTCGGCCACGTCGTTGTTGGCGTGGGTCCACGCGTCAATCACCTTGTTGTACCGTTCACCGAAGGTGATCTGGCCGGTGTTGTAGGCCCTCTGGAACCGCTCCACCCGCGCCGTCGCGTCGCTGATGAGCTCCGCCTTCTCGGCCGGGATCTGCAG
>DATECI010000018.1:0-6017 GCA_035286985.1 Gemmatimonadales bacterium | reverse complement strand
AAACAGCACCAGCGCCACCCGCTGCCGCTCCGGCAGCCCCGCGAGCCCGGCCTGAATCTTCTCCCGCAGCAGCGTTGCTTCGGCTCGCCGGTCCGGCCCCAGCCCACTTGATTCCAGCGAGTCCACGATGGGTTCCGCCTGCCGCACCCGGCTCCTGCGCCGGGCATCCAGCGCCGCGTTCACGACGATTCGCATGAGCCACGGGCGAAACGGACGGGCCGGATCGTAGCGATCAATCGCCCGCCACGCCGCGAGCATCCCTTCCTGGACCGCGTCATCCGCATCGTCCTCGTCCCGAAGGACCGCGAGCGCGGCGCGCCGCGCCGCCAGGCCGTGCCGGTCGATCAGCTGCCCGAAGGCATCCGAATCGCCGCGCGCAGCCGACTGGGCGAGCTCGGCGTCTGCCACGTCGGAGTTACGCAGGCCAGGCTCCAGGCGTTGAGTTCCTTGTCCGGTCGAAAGTTGCGCGGTTTGGTCAGGGACGCTCGCGGCCCCACGTTTCGAACCAGGCCGCCACCGCGAGCCAGAGCGCCAGCACCGTGAAGCCGGCTGCCATGACCCGGGGGAAGATCAGGAATAAGATGCTCAGGGCGGCCAGAGCGACGCTGAATTGCAACAGGATTGCCCGCCGGGCCCCGACCACCACTGCCCAGAACGCCACCACGGCCCGGCGGCGGCGTTCCCGCAGTCCGGGGTGGTGCCGCTTGGCAGGCGGTTCGGCGCTTCCCGGCACCGCGGCTAGTTTTCGGCTCCGCCGCTTTCCTTCCCCTGGAGCGCGGAGCCGGATTTCGACGCTGTACTCCAGATCGCGCCGGAACTGCGCTTCCATCGCCTGCCCCAGCCGCCCGTCATCCACCACCACATCCAGCTCGTAATTGGCCAGCAGGCTGGAGAGATTGAGGTTGGTGGAGCCGATCCGGACCCACCGGCTATCGATCACGATCGTCTTGGCGTGGAGCATCGGGCCGCGCCATTCGAAGATGCGGACCCCAGCCCGGAGCAAGTCGCGGTAGCCGATCCGGGTGAGATTCTGCAGGTGGGTCAGATCGCTCGTTCCCGGCATCAGCAGGCGCACATCCACTCCATCGCGCGCCGCGTCCGTCAACGCCTGGTAGATCCCTCGCGGCGCGACGAAGTAGGCATCGGTAATCCAGACCCGTTGCTCCGCACCACCGAGCAACAGCTCGGTCGCCCGCGAGGCGCGCACGCCTCCGGGTTCTCCCGCCATGACCCGGACCGCGGAATCGCCCTGCGCCGGGGCTTCGGCCGCCAGTTCGCCGTCGGGGAGTGGATCTCCGGAGCGCTCCCAGAGCCGGGCAAAAGCCCGATCGACCGCGAGCGCGGCGGGACCATCAAGAGCACAGGCGGTTTCCCGCCACGGTTTGCGGTCCTTACCCGGGGTCCCGGCCCACTCGTTACCGATGCAGTGCCCGCCGACGACGGCGGTCCTCCCATCAACCACCAAGAGCTTCCGGTGATCCCGCATCAAGTTTTCCCGAAGGTGAACCAGCCGGGGAGGATTGAAGGCGCGGACCAGCGCGCCGGCCGAGCGAAGCCGTTCCCAGAAGGAGCGACGCGTCGTCGCGGACCCGAACCAGTCGGTGAGGATCCGGACCGACACTCCCGCCCCGGCCCGCTCGCTCAGCGCCTCGGCGAATTGGCGGCCGGTCTCGTCGCCCCGGAAGATGTAGCTGTCGAGGTGGATCCAGCGCCGGGCCGAGCCGATCCGCTCCAGCATGGCGGGGAAGATCTCGGGGCCGTCGAAGAGCAGGGTAACCTGGTTGCCAGGAATCGGCCGGCCGCCGGTGGCCCGGTCCATCGCCCGGTCCACCACTTCAGGAACCGCATCGCGAGGAAGCTCCCGGAGCGACGTCACTGCGTTCCCAGCCCCAGGGTCCGCTCGTGGGGCCGGAGCGCACCGAGCAGGAGGCCGATCAGCTCATCCAGCGCGACCCCGAGCTCGGCCGCGCCGGTCTGGACGTCCTCGCGGCTGACCCCTCGGGCGAACGCCTTGTCTTTGAGCTTCTTCCGCACGCTCGCAACTTCAAGATCGGCCAGACTCCGCGATGGCCGCACCAGCGCGCAGGCCACCAGGAAGCCGCAGAGCTCGTCCACCGCAAAGAGGGCTTTCGCCAGCGGGGTGGTGCGAGGAACGCCGGTATATGCCGCGTGGCCGAGGATGGCCTGCTGGGCATCTTCCGGCAGGCCCCGTTCGGCGAGGATTCGCACCCCCTCGGTCGGATGCTCCCGATCGGGACGATGCTCGGGATTCGGGAACCGCTCATAGTCGAAGTCATGGAGCAGGCCAACCACGCCCCACATCTCCGGATCGGCGCCGTATCGGACGGCCATCGCGCGCATGGCGATCTCGACGGCATACATGTGCTTTCGCAGCGGGTCGGAGGCGGTGTAGTCGTGGAGAAGCGCGAGAGCAGTTGGGCGGTCTATCATCGGCTAATGGGTCAGTGACAGTTGGCTGGTCTGGTGCGAGGGTACCGGGTCGTCGACGGCCAAGGCCCAGATTCAATGCTGCACTCCGCCCTCCCCTGGCAGCTGCGAGGCCGATAGCGGCACCCGGACCGCTTCGCCCCCATCCATGGAAATCTCAAATCCATACGTGCCGGGGCGCGGCAGCGGCACGTCGAACACCAGCACCGCCCCGGCTTCGATCTCGGTGACTCCAGCCGGCGGCTCCCCGAATTGCACCGTGCCCTCACCCCCCATCAGCTCCGCGCCGGTGTCGTCCACAAAACGGATCCGGATCGGATGCTGGCCGATTTCGGTACGCCGACCCCGAACCCGGAGCACCAGATGGGTTCGGGGATGCACCGCGGGAAAGGCCGCCACCCACACATGCTGGAAGATCCCCAGGACCGAGAGCTTCCCATGCTGGTCGATGAGCGCATAGTCGGCGAGCACCGCAAAATCCACTTGCACCTCAGGTCACCCGGATCGAGGTGATGAGGTCGTCCTTCCGAATCGTATGCACCACATCCATCCCGTTCGTCACTTGTCCGAAGACGGTGTGCTTCCGGTCGAGATGCGGTTGGGGTGAATGGCAGATGAAGAACTGGCTCCCACCGGTGTCCTTCCCCGCATGGGCCATGGACAACGTTCCGGCCCCATGGCGATGGGTATTCAGATGGGTTTCGCACTTGATCTGATAACCCGGTCCGCCGGTGCCGGCCCGGGGGTTTCCCGGATCGCGGGAGAGGGGATCGCCGCCCTGGACCATGAAATCGGCGATGACCCGATGGAAGCGGGTTCCGTCGTAGAACTTGGAGTTGGCCAGTTTCTCGAAGTTCGCCACGGTTGTGGGGACTTCGGTATCGAAGAGCTCTGCGGTGATGGTACCACGACTGGTTTCAATGATCGCCGTCTTCATGGGAACCTGGGTGGGGAGAGTCATGAGGATGAGAAGAAGTCTACCCAGCTGCGAACCATGGCTCGCCGGCCCCGTCACTCGAGGTCACTGCGAGCCCTGGGGTAGTGCGACCCCGGCGCCGAGTCCCGCGACAAGAGCCGCCACCAGCTGCCCCATAAGGTTCCTTTCAGCGGAGAAGGGGAAGGCAGGAACTTCTCCCCCATTAAGGATGGCGTCTCGGCGCGAAGATACGGCTCGTTTCGGGGACCAGCAACTTGGGGCCGACTTTCAACTCCCCCGGTTAGGCACCAACGAGCGGAGCACCCCGGCCCACTCTTCCGGACGGTCAACCGGAATCAAGCAACGATCCCCAGCGCAGGCAATGGCCCGCACGACAGGGGCCGCGGGAGTGAGCGCGGCGAGAGCAGGTGGCAATCCGTGCAGATCCGATTCTGGGAGCAGCCGCACGACGACCCGCCTGGGCACGAACGCGGCCAGGGCCCGGTCATGGAGCTGCCGGGCGACCGGATCATCGGCCGGCCCAGTGATCACGAGATGAGTAGCCGGATGCACCAGCCAGTCCGTGGCCAGAAGGTGGGCCGAGGCAAAAAGCCCCAGCTGGTTGGCTGAGCCGGCGAAGGCAACCACAAGAGCCTGGTGACGTTCGCGCCATGGCGGCTGCCGAGTGTGCTCGAAGAGCCGGGCCAGGACTAATCCAGCCACACCGTTGGGCGAGGCGTTCGGGCTGTCCTGAATCGGCTTCACGGGAGCGCCGAGCAACCCCTCGCCTTTGCGGCCTCGCGCGACATCGAAAAGCCCGCCCCGGACCTCGTCCCAGTGGTCCCGCCACACCTGCTCCATCAGACCTGCCGCCCAATCGAGCCAGGAGCGTTCTCCAGTTGTTTCCAGCGCATCGAGGGCCGCGGCAGCACACTGCACCGGATCGTCCAGCAGGCCCCCCTGCCCTCCCGGGGCATGGGAAACGCCATCCGGTCCCGACTGTTCCTCGCGAATGCGCCGGAGCGCGGTCAGGGCGGCTTCGCGGCACCAGGGGTCGCCGATTACCGGACCCGCTCGCAGCAGCGCGCCGGCCAGCATGGCATTCCAGTTCGCGTAGCGGGTTCCATCCACGAACGGCGCCGGCCGAGCCCCGCGCGCGGCTCGCAGGGCAGCGCCGATGGCCGCCAGTCGCTCGACAATCTCCGACCGGGGCAGACCGAATCGTTCCGCCAGCGCATCGGGGCCGGCGGCGCGAAAGAGCACGTTGCGCTCCGGAGCATGGGGCATCCGGCCCCAGGTGCCGATGCCAAGATGGCTGACGGCGAGGTCCAGGTCGGCAGCGGGCAGGACGGCCGCAACCTCCTCCCGGGTCCAGGTGAAATAATCGCCATCATCACCCGGACCGGCATCCGCGTCCTGGCTCGCTCCAAAGCCGCCCGCGGGATCCGCCAGGACCTCGCGAATCCAGCGCACCGATTCGCCGGCCGCCTCCCGCCACGCCGGATTCTCGAACGTCGCGGCGGCCTCGGCGTACACCCGGAGCAGCTCGGCATTATCGGAGCTCATCTTCTCGAAGTGGGGAATGATCCACCGCTCGTCCACACTGTAGCGATGGAAGCCGCCACCCAGCAGGTCCCGGAAGCCGCCCCGAGCCATGCCGTCCAGCGTCTCGTGGATGACGGCGCGGATGGTGGGCTCGGGAGTTTCGCACCACCGGTGAAGCAGGAACGTGAGCGCGGCGGGATGGGGGAACTTGGGCGCGGTGCCGAAGCCCCCATGGGCCCGGTCCGCCAGCGTCAGCATGCGGTGGGTCGCGTCGTGAAGCGCGAGAGCGCTGACCTCACCTGGCGCGCTCTCATCGAGCTGAGTCGAGAGGAGCTCCTGGAGCGAGGTGGCCTGGGCCATCACCCGGTCGGGCTCGTCGCGCCAAACCTCGAGCACCCGTTCCAGTACCTCGCGAAATGACGGCCGGCCTGGGGCGCTCCGGGGTGGAAAGTAGGTTCCCCCGAAGAACAGCTCGGCCCCGGGGGTCAGAAAACCGGTGAGCGGCCAGCCGCCTTGGCGGGCGACGGCCTGCACCGCGCGCTGATAGCGGGCATCCACGTCAGGGCGCTCGTCCCGGTCCACCTTCACGCACACGAAGCGGTCGTTGAGAAAGGCGGCGAGGCCGGGATCTTCGTAGGACTCCTGATCCATCACGTGGCACCAGTGGCACCAGACCGCGCCGACATCGAGCAGCACCGGGCGGCCCAGCGACGCGGCCTGGGCGAACGCCTCCGGCCCCCAGGGAAACCAATGGACTGGTTGGTGGGCGGCCGAGCGGAGATAGGCGGAACCCGCTTCCTGAAGCCGGTTGGTGCTCATGCGCGATTGGGGTACAATTGGCCCATGGACGAACTGGAAACCCAGCGGCATGAAGCGATCCGGATCCTCTCCGCGGCCCTCACCGCCGATCGCCTGCCCATCGGGCAGTTCGAATCGCGGCTCGCGCTGGTACGCCAGGCACCCAATCGCGCCACCCTGGATGCGATCGTAGCGGACCTCGCGCCCAGCGGAGAGTATGCCCCGCCCATGGATATCTCCCCGGCCGCCGTCGACCACCCGTTCGCGGCTCCAATCGAGCCAGCCCACGTGCTTCGCATCAGCACCGTGC
>DATECI010000017.1:0-5992 GCA_035286985.1 Gemmatimonadales bacterium | reverse complement strand
CAGGCCCTGGGGCGGGGGAACCCGCCGTCAGCCGCGAGAAGAGATCGGGATCCACGTTCCCTCCGCTGAGAATGGCGGCGACCGGGCCGGCCGGCTCAAGCTTTCCCTCGAACAGGGCTGCAACCGCTACCGCGCCGGAAGGCTCAACCTTAAGCCCCATGTCCCGAAAGAGAAACCCGACTGCCGCGGCAATGGCGTCCTCGCCGATCCGGAAGGCGCGGCGGACCCGTTGCCGGATCCGGCTCCAGGGGATTTCGCCCACTGCGACCGGAAGCAGCCCATCGGCGATGCTGGCGGTGCCCTCGAGCGGGGTGGGATGGCCGGCAGCGAGGGCCGCCGAGAGCTTGGCGGCACCTTCGGGCTCGACCCCGATCGGCTCCACCGGATGGCCCAGGGCCATCGCGGCGGTGCAGCAGCCGGCCAGCAGCCCGCCTCCGCCGATCGGCACGAGGAGATGGGCGGTTTCGGGATGCTGGTCCAGGATCTCGAGGCCGCAGGTGGCCTGGCCCAGGATCACGTCCGGGTGATTGAACGGCGGGATCATGGCGAGCGCCTCACGCCGGGCGGTGCTTGCCGCGGTCTCGGCCCGCTGATACCGGTCCACCAGAATCACCTCGGCCCCTTCGGCGCGCACCGCGTCCACCTTGACCGGAGGGGCATTGTCGTTCATCACGATGACCGCCCGGAGACCGAGCCGCCGGGCGGCCCAGGCCACCGCGCGGCCGTGATTTCCCGACGAATGGGCGATCACGCCATGGGGACGGCCCGACTCGAGGAGACGGGTTATGGCGATCCAGGCGCCCCGGACCTTGAACGCCCCGACCGGCTGCCACTGCTCACACTTGAGCCAGACCGGCACCCCGAGCCGCCGGGTCAGCTCGGCCGCTTCGATGAGAGGAGTCCGAACGGCGATGCCGCTGAGCGCCGCCGCGGCGGCGCGGAGGTCGGACAGTGAGGTCCGACCCTCGCTCATTCCGCTGCCTCACCCGGCGCCGGCACTTCGTCGCCGGTCGCCTCTTCGGCTCCGCCTTCATCCTCTTTCACGACCCGGGCCACGTCCACCACGACATCGCCCTCGTCCAGGTTCATGACGTGCACCCCCTGGGTGTTGCGCCCGATGACCCGGATGCCGTCCACCGGGACCCGAATGATGATGCCCTTCCGGGTGATCATCATCAGCTCGTCATCGGGCAGGACCTCCTTGAGGGCGACGCAGGCCCCGGTCTTCTCGGTGTTGCGGAAGGTGATGATCCCCTTGCCGCCCCGCCGCTGGACCCGGTAGTCGGCGAGCTCAGACCGCTTGCCGAACCCCCTTTCCGCCACGACCAGCAAGGTGGCGTCGCGGCGGATCACCACCATGCCGATCACCGCATCGCCGGCTTCGAGCTCGATTCCCTTGACTCCGGTGGTGGCGCGACCCATCTCGCGTACGTCGCTCTCGTGGAACCGGATGGACATGCCGCCCCGGGTCGCGAGGACGATGTCGTCGTTCCCCTCGGTGGGCTGGACGTCGATCAGCTCGTCGCCGGGCTCGATGTTGATGGCGTTGATGCCGGTGCTGCGGGGGTTGCCGTAGGCGGAGAGCACGGTCTTCTTCACCGTCCCGTTCCGGGTGGCGAAGAGCAGCCATTTGGTGTCGCTGAACTCCCGCACCGGTACCAGCGCGGTGATGCGCTCGTCGGGCCGGATCGCGATGCACTGGACCA
Organism: Gemmatimonadales bacterium; assembly: GCA_035286985.1. Classification (GTDB taxonomy): domain Bacteria; phylum Gemmatimonadota; class Gemmatimonadetes; order Gemmatimonadales; family GWC2-71-9; genus JABFSM01. Next base: position 4,286 of record DATECI010000017.1, on the reverse strand, counting down.
CCGGCTTGCCCCGCGCGGCCCGGCCGCCCTGGGGGATCTCGTGGACCTTGAGCCAGTACACTTGGCCCCGGTCGCTGAAGAACATGACGTAGTCGTGGGTCGAGGCGATGAAGAGGTGCTCGATCCAGTCGTCTTCCTTGGCGGTGGCGCCGGTGAGGCCGCGGCCGCCCCGGCGCTGCTTGCGATAGGTGGAGACCGCGATCCGCTTGATGTAGCCCGAATGGGAGATGGTAATGACCATGTCCTCTTCGGCGATCAGGTCCTCGACCGAGAACTCGTCCTGATCGGGAATGATTTCGGTGCGCCGGTCGTCGCCGTAGTTCTTGGCGACCTCGGCCATTTCCGCCTTCAGGATCCCCATCCGCTTCTCGCGGCTCTTCAGGATGCTCCTGAGCTCGCCGATCGTCACCCGGACTTCCTTGAGCTCGGCTTCCAGCTTGTCGATCTCGAGCCCGGTGAGCTTGGCGAGCCGCATGTCGAGGATGGCCTTGCTCTGCTTTTCGGAGAGCTTGAAGCGCTCCTGGAGGGCCCGATCGGCGGTCTCGGTATCGGCCGAGCCGCGAATCACCTTGATCACTTCCTCGATGTTGTCCACCGCGATCTTGAGGCCTTCGAGGATGTGCTCGCGCGCCTCGGCGGCCTGGAGATCGAACTGGGTGCGGCGGACGATGATGTCGTGCCGGTGGGCAATGAACCGCTCCAGCAGCTCCTTGAGCGGCATCACCTTGGGCTGGCCGCCCACCAGGGCGAGGTTGATCACCCCGAAGGTGGCCTGCATGGCGGTGTGCTTGTAGAGCTGGTTGAGCACCACGTGGGGAATCGCGTCGCGCTTGAGCTCGATGACCAGCCGCATGCCGTCGCGGTCGGACTCGTCCCGGGCGTCACTGATCCCCTCGAGCTTCTTGTCGTTGACCAGATTGGCGATGTCCTTGTGCAGGGTCGCCTTGTTGACCTGGTAGGGAAGCTCGGTGACCACGATGGCGCTGCGACCGGTGGTGGGTTTCTCCTCCACCTGGGCCCGGGCCCGCATCACGATCTTGCCGCGGCCGGTCGCGTAGGCCTCGCGCAGGCCCTGGATGCCGTAGATGTACCCGCCGGTGGGGAAGTCGGGGCCCTTGATGTGGGTGAGCAGTTCCTCGGGCGGCGCTTCGGGATGGTCCACCAGGTGCTCCACCGCCCGGGCCACTTCCCGGAGATTGTGGGGCGGAATGTTGGTGGCCATGCCGACCGCGATGCCGCTCGAGCCGTTGACCAGGAGGTTGGGGATCTTCGAGGGCAGCACCGAGGGCTCCTCCCGCTGATCGTCGAAGCTCGGAACGAAACCCACCGTCTCCTTGTCAATGTCCTCCAGCATCGCCACGGCCACACGGGTCAGGCGGGCCTCGGTGTAGCGGTAGGCCGCTGCCGGGTCGCCGTCCACCGAGCCGAAGTTGCCCTGGCCGTCCACCAGTGGATAGCGGAGCGAGAAATCCTGGACCATCCGGACCAGCGCGTCATAGACCGAGGCGTCGCCGTGGGGGTGGTACTTGCCGAGCACGTCGCCCACCACGGTCGCCGATTTCTTGAAGGGGCGGCCGGGGATGAGGCCGAGCTCGTTCATGGCGTAGAGGATGCGGCGGTGGACCGGCTTCAATCCGTCGCGCACGTCGGGCAGCGCGCGGGCAACGATCACGGACATCGAGTAGTTGATGAATGACTGCTTCATCTCCTCTTCGATCGGCCGGGGCAGAATGCGTTCTCGCGAATTGGGCGCGGTCATGAGCAGGTCAGGCGGAGGGTGAAGCTGCCCGGGGAGCGGATCCCCCGGAATGCTCAAATATAGGGGGGCCGGCCGATCGGAATCAACCGGGGGAGAGGAGCGTAAATAGCTGGATTTTCAATTAGTTAGCGGGTATGCCATGAGGTGCGGTCCGGCGGGTCCTGAGCCGCGTTTTTCGAGCCGGCCTGAAGCAGAAAGCGGTTAGATCGGCCGGCATCGCGGGCATCAGGTTCGGGTGGTGCCGAGTTGCTCTTCTCTGTGCCGAGGTCCCAGATTATGCCCATGGCCGTTACCGCCCGCCGTTTCACCGTGGACGAGGTGCTGGCCTGGCCCGACGACGGCAATCGTTACGAGCTGGTGGACGGGGTGCTCCTGGTGACACCGGCGCCAATCCCGTTGCATCAGGTGGTAGCCGCCCGATTGACGGTCGCCCTCGAAAAGCGGATTCGGCCCTGGCCTGACGTCCACGTCGGCGGTCCCGGCGAGATCAGGGTCCAGCCGGGGACCCTGATGGAGCCTGATATTCTCGTCTTTCGCAGCCCGTCGCTCCGAGCGAAGTGGGAAACCATTCACGAGCACTGGCTCGCGGTCGAAGTGTGGAGCCCCTCCTCGGTAGTCTATGACCGCGACGTGAAGCGCGATGCCTACCTTCAGATCGGAGTCCGGGAAGTCTGGCTGGTCGATGCCGAGCGGAAAACCGTGTTTGTCTCCCGCCTGGATGGTCCGCGGGATCTGCCGCACCGCACTACGCTTCCCTGGCGGCCTTTTCCTGAGGCGGATATCGAGCCGCTCGACCTCGCCGACGTTTTCCGGGGAGTGGACTGAATTACTTGGTCCAGATCACGACCGCCCCACAGCCGCCGCTGTACACCCCGGGAATGCTGCCGATGCCGCGATAGACTTCCATGAACTGGATCTCGTTCGGGGGAATGAGATCGAGTACGTCAGCCAGCTCGGCGGCCCGCTTGCGAGCGGCTGCAATCTCGGACTTACTAGGCCGTGCCTCGCTTACGATGGTACTGGGGCTGCGGATGCCCGGCGCTTCCTGGTACTGCTGCTGCACGAAGTTCATCATCCTCCCGTCCACCCAGACTCCGACGTACCCGACGGCCCGGGAACAGCGAGGGAACTGGATCTCGGTTCCTCCCTCACCGAGGAAGTGGACCAGGACCCGGACTCCAGGAACGTACTGCCCGATGAGCTCGGCCGTGTGGATCGCGGTACGTCGTTTGATGTCCTCGGCGCTGATGAAGGTTCCGCCAGGCAGCCCCAGCCAGCGGCGCCGGAAGAAATCATCGTACTTGGTGGTCCAGGCGAACTCGAGCGGCTTGGCCTCTCTGGTGCTGACGGTGATTTCGGGCAGCAATTGGGGTCCGGGGTCGAGCATGATTTCCGTTGCGGGGAAAGTTCCCGGACCGAGGGTTACCCGCAGGAATTGGCCCTTGAACCCGATTCGCCGGACCCGCAGGACCACCAATCCTGGAGTGATTCCGCGTAACAGGAACCGCCCCGAGCTGTTGGTGAGGACGGTTGCGTCGGTTCCGGTAAGGGTGACTTCAGCTTCGGCGATAGGCATGCCCGCGCGCGAGATTACCCGGCCCTGCAGCGTGGCTAGCCGCGGTTCCTGGGCGCGGGTTACTTCGGTACGTACCCCATTGAGAGCGATCGTGAGGAAAACGACAAACAGCGGAGCGGATACCCGACGAGGAATCTCCATGATCCGGCCTACCTGACGCCGACCTGAATCTACCGCTTCTCCCAGATAACGACATAGCTGCCGCCGGCCGATTGGGCCCGGATGCGGCCGCCTCCCCCCATGATGCTGCGGGGCGCGCCCCGGCCCCGAGCCGAGCACCAGGCCTGGGGCACCAGGCTCATGATCGTCTTGGTCGCGTCGGCGCAGATGTCCCGGCCGAACTCCACCAGGTTCACCTCGTCGGCCCCCTCGAGCGGGGTGCCCGCCGGATCGCACACGCTGCCTCGAACCGTTTGGATCGGTTGCTGCGCGGCGACAACGAGAGGTAGCGCCGTGAGAGCGGTGAGGAGGAGGGCGGGCCGGCGATTGACGTGGCGCACTCAGCGGAGACCCGGCTCGATCCGGAACCGCACCACTGCCGGCAGGTCGTTCTCGTCCCGCAGCAGGCACCACACCACATCTCCCTCGGCCTCCATCAGCCGGCTGCGCCTGGGGAGGCCCACCCGGCCGAGGAATCTTCCATCCGGGCCGAACACCTCGTACACCACCGGAGTCCGGAAGTGCCGCACCGGCGCGTCCTTCTCGCGGGGCAGGTCGAGCTCCGCGTCGGGGATCCGCTCGGAGGGCACCGCGATCCGGGCCCAGATCCGGCCGTCCCGCGCGACGAACAGCCCCATCAGCGGCGCCTTGGCCTCAGGAAGCGGCGGCCCCCGCCAACTCCAGGATGGATCGAGCCGCTGCATCGAGTAGAGGATCCGGGCATGCTCGTCCTCCCGCTCGGCTTCGCCGACCGGGATCGCCGGGAATCTCCGCGCACGCTGGCGACGACGC
>DATECI010000016.1:0-5766 GCA_035286985.1 Gemmatimonadales bacterium | reverse complement strand
TGCCGCCGGTATTCGGTCCCTGGTCGCCACCCAGCAGGCGCTTGTGGTCCTGGGCCGGGGGGAGCATCAGGATGTCGCTTCCATTGGTGATGGCCAGCACCGACAGCTCCTCGCCTTCGAGGAAAGTCTCGACGACCACGGTCCGGCCGGCTTCGCCGAACCAGCCATCGCGGAGCATGCCGGTGATCGTGCGCCTGGCTTCGGCGCGGGTGGGGCAGACCACGGCGCCCTTCCCGGCTGCCAACCCGCTGGCCTTGACGACCAGGGGCTCCTGGTGGCGATCCACATAGGTGAGGGCCAGGGGAAGCTCGGTGAATGTGCAACTGGGTGCGGTGGGAACCCCGGCCCGCGCCATCACGTCTTTGGCAAAGGCTTTGGACGCCTCGATCCGGGCCGCAGCGGCGGTGGGCCCGAACACCAGGTGCCCCGCCGCTCGCAGCCGGTCGGCCAGACCCTGGGCGAGGGGTGCTTCCGGGCCGACGACGACGAGATCAATGGAGTAGTGGTCCGTGGCGGCAGCGAGACGCTCCTGGTCCTCGGCCCCGATAGGGAGATTCGTGGCGAGGGCTGCGGTCCCGGGGTTGCCCGGAGCGGCAAAGAGGTCGCCGGCTTTGACCTCGCGGCGCAACGCCCAGCACACGGCATGTTCGCGACCGCCGCCGCCGACCACCAGAACCCTCATTTCTGCTGGGCCTTGCGGAACGCCTCCTTCGCGGCCGCAGCCGCCTTCCGAGCGGCTTCAGAGACCTTGCTCATGGCATCCCGGGCCTCGCCCGCGTAGTAGTCCCGGGCCTGCTGGAAGTCGGTCTTGAGGGGCCGCTCCCGGGCCTCGGCGCCGCGGCGGACGTATTCACCGCGGAGGATCCGCTCGTACCCGCCGCTGCCGATCCAGCGCTGCAGCTCGGCGGCGCGCACGGTGTGCATGGGGTGGGTGAGGGCCAGCGTGTTAATGATCTTGTAGATGAAATCGAACCCCTCGTTCGCGGCGAGGTATTCGTTGGCCTGGGCGATGAACGGGTCGAGCGCCATCTGGCCGGACTCGAGCGCACCGCGGTAGGCCCCGGCCATCTTCATGAAGAGCTGCTGGGACGCGAGCATGTTCTGGCTTCCCAGCAGGCCGGCCCGGTCGGCGGACAGCTCGGCTTTCCGGGACCACTCGAGGATCGCGAGCCGGATTGGGAGAAGAGCCACCCCGGCCAGGAAGGGCAGGGAGCCGAGGCTCACCGCCAAGAGGATTTCGGCGATGGTGCGATAGAGGGAATGGCCGCTCACCACGTGCCCCATCTCGTGGGCGATGAGCACCCGGAGTTCTTCCTCGCCCAGCAGCTCGAGCGCGGCGGAGTGGAGCACCACGAATGGCTCGTCGACACCGTAAGCCCCGGCATTGAAGACCGGAGTCTGGGATACGTAGAGCTCCGGCACGGTGGGCCAGTCGAAGGTGGCCGCCACCTCGACGTGGAGGGAATGGGCCAGGGGGAATTGCTGGGGGCCGGCGCGGACCGCGTTGCCCTGGAAGAGCAGCCGGATCCCGCGCTCGCCACCCAGGAAGGCGACGATCTTGCGCACGACGTCGTCGAAGCCGGGGACCGCGCGGAGGGCCTGCAGCGCGGCGCGGTCGGCGGGGTGCTCCCAGGAGACCCCGGCGATCTGGGGGAAAGAGACCCGGGGGCGATGGCTCGGGACCGAGGTCATGAGCGGGCTCACGAGAGGGATGGGAGACCTACGCCGGCCCTCCCCAAATGTTTCACTCCGGCTTCCCGCCTAGCCCATGGCCTGGGCGAGGTCGGCGATCAGATCCTCGACGTCCTCGATTCCCACGCTGAGCCGTAACAGCGAATCGGTCAGCCCCATGCGGGCCCGCATCTCGGGGGGCACCGACGCGTGGGTCATCGAGGCGGGGTGGCCGATGAGGCTTTCCACGGCGCCGAGCGATTCGGCCAGCTGAAAAATCCTAACCCGCTCTACGATCCGCCGGGCGAGCGCCCCGTCGCCGACGTCGAAGGACACCATCCCGCCGAAGCCGGTCATCTGCCGCCGGGCCAATTGGTGCTGCGGGTGAGAGGGAAGCCCGGGGTAGAAGAGCTGCGTGACCGCGGCGTGGGTCTCGAGCCAGCCGGCGATGCGCCGTCCATTGGCATCGTGCTGCCGCATCCGGAGCGGGAGCGTCTTGGTGCCCCGCAGCGCGAGCCAGCAATCCATCGGCCCCGGCACCCCGCCGCTCGCGTTCTGAATGAACCCGAGCCGCTCGGCAACGTCATCGCGGGTCGTCACCAGCATCCCGCCCACCATATCGCTGTGCCCGTTCAGGTACTTGGTGGTCGAATGGAGGACGACCTCGCAGCCGAATTCGATGGGCCGCTGGAAGACCGGAGTGGCGAAGGTATTGTCGACGGCGAAGAGGATGCCCCGGGCCGCCGCGAGATCGCCCATGGCCCGGAGGTCGGTGAGGAACATCATCGGGTTGGTCGGGGTCTCGCAGTAGAGCAACCGGGTCGCGGGGGTCACCGCCCGTTCGACGTGCTCCGGCTCGCGGGAATCCACGAAGCTGAACCGCAGCCCGTAGCCCTCGAAGATCCGGGTCATCAGCCGGTGGGAGCCGCCGTACAGGTTATCGGTGGAGACGACGTGGTCCCCGGGCTTGAGGAGCTTGAGGAGCGCGTCCAGGGCGGCGAGTCCCGATCCGAAGGCGAAGCCGTGGGTCGCTCCTTCCAGCGCGGCGACGTTCCGCTCCAGGGCCTCGCGGGTGGGGTTCTGGGTGCGGGCGTACTCGTAGCCCTTGTGCTTGCCGAGTCCCTCCTGACGATAGGTCGACGTTTGATAAATCGGGGTCATCACGGCCCCGGCCAGGGGATCCTCCCGCTGGCCGGCGTGCACCGCACGGGTGGGCAGGGCGTGGTCGTGGTCCTGCGGGAGAACGCGGGTCATAGGGGCTATCGGCTCTCGGCTATCGGCTATCAGCTGTTCGTTATCGCCTGGGAGCGAATCTAAGGCCGAGAGCCGAGAGCCGATAGCCGACGGCGAATAGCCGATAGCCGTTGAACAATCCCACTCCCATACCTAGCTTGCTTCCGAGTTCCCACCACCGGGCGATCGGACCGAATTCTCGGAGCACGGAGCAATTCTTGGGGCAGATCCAGATGGCGGTCCGGATGCTGGAGAAGAAGGACGAATACACCCGGGGGCACTCCCAGCGGGTAAGCCGGTATGCCGTCAAAACCGCCATGCTGCTGGGCCTCTCCGGCCACAGCCTCGACCAGATCCGGCTCGGCGGCGAGCTGCACGACATCGGCAAGATCGGCACCCGGGATGCGGTGTTGCGCAAGCCGGGTCCTCTCAGTCCGTTCGAGTTCGAGGAAATCAAGAAGCACGTGCTGGAAGGCGAGGAGCTTCTCGAGCCGCTTCGGCGGGAACATCCCCTGGTCCTCCAGATCGTTCGCAGCCATCACGAGCGTCTGGATGGCAGCGGCTTCCCTGATCAGCTGAAAGGCACCGCGATACCCCTGGCCGCCCGGATCGTCGCGGTGGTGGACGCCTTCGACGCGATGACGACCGAACGCGCCTACCGGAGTCCATGCTCCGCGGTCGACGCGTTGGCGGAGCTGGTGCGGTTCGCGGGAATCCAGTTCGACAGCGAGGTGGTAGCGGCCTTTTTGCGGGCGTTTCCGGATCCAACCAAGCTGCCGGTTCTGGTGTAGAGCCACCCCCCGGCACCCGCCACCGGCTACCTTCTCCCCATGTCCAACACCCTCATCGTCTCCGCCTCCGGGATCCGGGGCATCGTGGGCAGCGACCTCACCCCGGAGCTGGTGACCCGCTATGCGGCGGCGCTGGGCCACCGCGCCTCGGTACGGGGCAACGGGCGGGTCGTGCTGGGCCGGGATGCGCGGACCAGCGGCGAGATGTTCGCCCGGGCGGCGATGGCCGGACTCATGTCCGTGGGGTGCGAGGTGATCGACCTCGGGATGGTGCCGACGCCAACCGCCCAGCTCGCGGTGGAATTTCACGGGGCCGGGGCCGGCTTGATCCTGACTGCCAGCCACAACCCGGTGGAATGGAACGCCCTCAAGCTGGTCGGTCCCGACGGCATCTTTCTCGATGCCGCTGCGGTGGCCGAGGTGGGCGCGCTGGCCGAGGCCGGCCCGGAGCGCCAGGGATGGAACGGCGTCGGGTTGGTACGGGAAGATCGGGGTGCCATCGAGCGGCACCTCGCTGCGGTCCTGGCGCTGCCGGTGGTGGAGCCCGGCCGGATCCGGGAGGCGCAGTTCCGGGTGGCCCTGGATTGCGTGCGGGGTGCCGGGGGCGCCGTGATCCCCGACCTGTTGCAGCGACTCGGCTGTGAGGTGTCGGGCATACACCTCGAAACCGATGGCCGGTTTCCCCGGGAGCCGGAGCCGATCCCCGAGAACCTGGGGGACCTTCGCGACTTGGTCCAGCGCTCGGGGGCCCATCTCGGGATGGCGGTGGATCCCGATGTTGACCGGTTGGCACTGGTGGACGAGCGGGGGAACGCCATCGGGGAAGACTATACCCTCGCCTTTGCGGTGCGGGCGGTGCTCGGCAGTGCGGCGGTGCGGCAGGCAGGCAGTGTGGCTGAGGTACCGTCCGCCACTGCCGCACCACCGCACCGCCGCACTGCCGTCCCGGTCGTCGTGGCCAATCTCTCGACGAGCCTGGTGGTGGAAGACGCGGCCCGGGACGGTGGCGCTCGCTTTGTTCGTGCACCCGTGGGCGAGTCCAACGTCGCCAAAGCGATAGTGGAGGAGGGTGCCCTTATCGGGGGAGAAGGCAACGGGGGGGTGATTCTCCCGGCTCTTCACGTGGGGAGAGACGCCCCGCTGGCAGTGGCGTTGATCTTGCAGTATTTGGCACGCGAGGGCCGCCCAGTTTCCGCACTTGTCTCGGCCGCTCCCCGGTACCGGATCATGAAGGCTAAAGTGAACAGGGGAGCGGACTTGCTGCTAGCCTATGCGAAGCTCAAGGCCCGCTTCCCGGAGGCCGATACTGACCAGCGTGACGGTCTCCGACTGGCTTGGCGTGACCGGTGGGTACACTTGCGGCCTTCAGGAACGGAGCCGATGATCCGGATGATCGCGGAAGGGCCGACCGAGGAAGCGGCGCTGGAACTGCTGGATGCTTGCAGGTCGTTTCTCTAGCCCGGGGTTGTTCCCGCAATGTGCGGAATCGTCGGTTACGTAGGTCCCAAGCAAGCCTCCCCGATCCTTCTCGAGGGGCTTCGCCGCATGGAGTACCGGGGCTACGATTCGGCCGGCGTCGCGGTCATCAACGGCGATGGGATCAAGATCCAGAAGACCGCCGGCAAGATCGCCGCGCTGGTGGAAAACCTCCGCCGAGCGCCGACCAAGGGCACCATCGGTATGGGGCACACCCGCTGGGCTACCCACGGGGCACCCACTACCCCGAACGCCCATCCTCACCTCGACCAGAGCGGCCGCATTGCCGTCATCCATAACGGGATCATCGAAAACGCTACGACGATCCGCCAGGCGCTCCTCAAGCGGGGGCACCTCTTCCTCTCCGAGACCGACACCGAAGTGCTGGCCCATCTCATCGGGGTGTACTACGAGGGCAACCTCGAGGAAGCGGTGGCCTCGGCGCTCTGGGACGTTACCGGTGCGTACGGTATCGCGGTCATCTGCTCCGAGGAACCCGACGTCCTGATCGCGGCGCGCAACGGGTCGCCGCTTCTGCTCGGGGTGGGGGACGGCGAGTACTTCGTCGCCTCCGACGCATCCGCCATCCTGGAGC
>DATECI010000015.1:0-3349 GCA_035286985.1 Gemmatimonadales bacterium | reverse complement strand
GCGAGCCGAACGGCCGGTGAAATGAAATGCCACGACCAGGCCGGCGGCGGTTCCGGCGAGCTTCAGGAATCCGCGCCGGGACAGATCGGCGACGGCGGCCGGCGGCACGACCGCCACGCGGAAGTGGCGGGCGGCGGAACGATTTTCGCGCAGGGCGGCGGTGATCATGGCCGGAAAGGGTTGACGGTTTACCGGCCGGCGAGTTCGGCGGCGCGATGGATGCCGGCGCGAATCCGTTGATAGGTGCCGCAGCGGCAGAGGTTGCCGCTCATCGCGGCATCGATGTCCGTGTCGGTGGGCCGGGGTGTCTTGGCCAGCAGCGCCGCGGCGCTCATGATCTGGCCGGAATGGCAGTAACCGCATTGCACCACGTCCTCGTCGATCCATGCCTGTTGCACCGGGTGCAGGTCGCGGCCGGCCATCGCGGCGAGACCCTCAATGGTGACGACCTTCTTGCCGGCGGCCTTGGACAGCGGCAGGGAGCATGACCTCACCGCCTCGCCGTCCACATGCACCGTGCACGTTCCGCACAGCGCCATGCCGCAGCCGAATTTGGTGCCGGGGAGGTGGAGGTTCTCGCGAAGGACCCAGAGCAGGGGGGTGTCTGGGGGCACCTCGAGGGACACGGGTTTCCCGTTCACGCGGAAGGTCGGCATGACTGGCCTCGGCTGGGGAGACTGCGAGAAAATGTAAGCCTGGAAATCGGAAAGGCGAGGTCGACAACCCCGCCGTGAGGGTAATGACGAAGCACCAGGTTTCGGCCCATGCTCGTGAATCAGCCGGGCGGGGAAGCAAGCGAGGTCGCCAGCCGAGCGGCGATCGCACGAAGGGCCCCGGCCCGAGGTGAACCCCGGTCGAGCTCGCCCCGTTCCAGGTGCTCGACCATGCTTTGACATACTTCAGCAGCCCGGTGCAGCCAGAACTCCTGCACCCAGGATGGGTCGTCGCTCTTGGCGGCTTCCATGGAAGCCCACAGCCGCATGCGCGTTTCGTCGACGGCCCTCTTGAGGTCGGTCACGCGCTCGACCGGGAGATCCCGCCGGGCAATTGCCGCGCTAATCTCGTCGCAGAGCGCGCGCATCGCACGGACGTTGGCATCGGGTGAGTTCAACATCGAACCTCCTTTCCGAACCAGCCCTCTACGGGCTGGTCGAGCCCGTCGAATGGTGGACCAACTCGATGAACCAGGTCCTGCCCAGGCGGATCGCCCGGAGTCCCCCTAGCGCTCCGGCAGCCGCTGCCGTGCCGAGGACAATCCGCCAATTGTATTCGCCCAGCACCTGACTGCCCCTGCCGCCGCCTGTCGGCATGATCCGCACATGGACAATACCGTAATCGTCTACCTGCCGCTAAGTGGCAGCCGGGTCATCCCGGCGAAACACAGCGGTGTAGTTCCACGATGGGCCGGCCCGCGTAACCAGGTGGAAGCCGCGGGGTTCAACCAGCCCGCGCAGTCGATGGAATGGGATGCGATCGGGATCCGGCACGTGTTCGTGAACCGCCAAAAATGCCTCCGGGTTTCAGGACTGTCGCAAGGACTTCCACCCCGGTACCCGGATCCGGGATTTCGCCGAGCACAGCGACGAGCAAGGCCAGGTCAAACCGCTCCGGCAGGAAGGGGAGCGGCAGTCCGGCATCGGCAACGCTGAATCCCGCATTGGTGATCCCGTGGCGGGTGAGCTTGCGGCGAGCCTCGGCCAGCATCTCGTCCTGGACATCCAGGAGCTGGAGATGCCCATCGGGGACTCGGCGTGCGAGTTCCAGGCTGTAGAATCCCGAGCCGGGCCCGACTTCCAGGACGCTATGGTGTGGCAAAAGGGGAAGGCGATCGATCAGAGTCCGTGGGGACAACAGGAGCGCGCGGACGGGGTTGTCAAGGAGCCAGGCCCATCGATAGGGAAACGGCCTAGTCACGCGGGCGGGTCCATCCTCCAGTACCAGGTTCCGGAGAGCGCTATTTAGCGACCTGTGCTTCTGCTGCGGGGGCCTGGCGAAGCCCCCGGGGTCGAGGCCCACCAAAGATATCCCGCGGCGGCTGAAAGGGACGAACTATTTGTGTACGGTAAAGGTGTGCTGCGCGGGGTTGATCAGCGCGAACGTGGTGTTGTCGGCAACCTGGTCGGCCCTCACGGTGTAGCCGTTGGTCTGCGAGACATCGGGGACCCGGATCCGCAGCACATCGCCCGTGGTGAGCGCCCCGATGACCACCACGCGGGTAGTGGTAGGGTAGGGCTTCGAAAACGACACCTGCTGGTTGCCGATCGGAGTGACGTTCTCTACCACCCCGCCCGTGATGGTGAGCACCATGGCCCCGGCGTCGGGCGATCCCGAGCTGTAGGCCACGAGGAGGTCCCCCGCCCCGCTGGGGGGCTGGCCGCCGTCGCCACATGCGGGGACGGAGGCCACCAGGGCAAGGAGCGGGAACAAGCGGCGGCGGTTCATCGTCGGGTGGTGGGTGAGGTGGGTGAGGTCGGAAGCCTCTTCAGAGCGGCGTCCATGACCGCGGGGGGCACCGCGAGGCCCTCCCTCCGGTAGTAGGCGAGCAGGTCCCCCACATCGAAAATCCCGTTCCGATTGCCGAGTTCGTCGAGGAAGGCCCGCTGCTCGAGCGACAGGGTCAGGGTGCCGAGGACGTCCTTGACCGCGTCCTGGAGCGTGACGCTCACGATCGGGGTAAAGCGGGCCTCGAGGTCATACCCTTTCCGCATGGTGAGCTCGAGGGTGGGGCCGGTCGCAACGGTGTCGCCCCTCCAGCCGACAAAAACGACGCCGGGAGACGCGGTAGCGGTGAGCGTTACCGGGACCCCTTCGTTCATGAACACGCCCTGGACCAGGTCTCCCGGTGCGGACGACGCTACGATCCCGCCGCCCGTGGTCACCAGCATCAGGCGGTGCTCGGTGGCAAAGCTCGCAGTCAGGGTGTCGGGTCGACCCGGGTTGCTGACCAGGGCCTGCTCCCGCGGTCCCCCATTACTCCACGCCAAGAATCGGGTGCGGGTCTTGCCGCCCGCGAGGAGCTGGCTCTCATCGGCCCCGATCTGGAACTGGTCACCGCCCGGAATCACGTCCTCGTACCGGCCCCACGGCTCGCCATTGACCCGGATCTGGGCGCCGCCTTCGGCCTGAACGACCGAGGGCTGGCGCCGGGTGAACCGGAAGCTCATGACTGCGTTGGGAAGCTGGGTGATCTGATCGATGATGAAGCCGATGAAGTTGCCGGCGTTGCCCTGCGCGCTGGGAGAACCGAGCAGGGTGAACCGGAGGTTGGCGGTGGAGCCGGGGTAGGCATCGCCCCGGTCGCCCCGGTTGGTGGAGCCGGGAGCGCGGAGTTGGTTGAGGCCATCGGCTT
>DATECI010000014.1:0-2299 GCA_035286985.1 Gemmatimonadales bacterium | reverse complement strand
GAGGAAGTTCCCCGGCGTGGCGTAGCGGATGTCGAGCTTGATGGTGGGATCGAGCCGAACCAGCTCGACCAGCTCCGACGGGCGGAACTCGCCCTTCTCTTCGGGGGGCGAATCGGCGAGTGCTTCGCGCCGCAGGTCCTCCACCGGCCGGACGGGAACGATTCGAAAGCCGTCCTCGTCGCCGAGCCGGCGGCGCGGCCAGAGCGAATCGCCCAGCGCGACGGAAGTGGCCCGACCCCGTGCATCGGTTCGGAACCGGAGCGTACGGTCCGGGCTGCGAAATGCGTTGCGGCCGGCGGGAGAGAGCCGGACCTCTTCGGACGAATCGGTGCGCGCAATGAGCGCGCCGTCGCGCTCCAGAATCATCACCCGGGTCGAGCTGTCCGGGCCGTATTCGCCGATCAAGCCCCGCCAGGCGGCTGGCGGGGCCGGTGGAGGAGCCTGACCCGATTGGAGAGCTGGGAGCCAACAGACCGCGAGGACAGCGAGGAGCGTCCCCCCGACCGTCCCCCCTGTCCCCCCCGTCCTCACTGTCCGACCGCCCGACTATCGCGGCTTGGGTCGGGCCCGGAACTTCTCGTACATGTCGGTGTGCCGGTCGTCCCAGGGCTGGAGCTCGCCCCGAATGAACACGTGCTTCACCTGGCTCCGCACATCGAGCGGATCGCCGGTGGTCACGAACAGGTTGGCGGTCTTGCCCGCCTCGATGCTGCCCAGCCGGTCGGCTACGCCCCAGATCCTGGCCGGATTGATGGTGAGGGCGCGGAGCGCTTCCTCCGGGTCGAGACCGTAGGCCGTCGCCAGGGCCGCGTTGTACGGCAGGTTCCGCGCGTCCCCCACCCCGTTGTCGGTGGTCTGGAACGCGATCACGACGCCGGCTTTCGCGAGCACCCCGGGGTTGGCATAGACCGCGTCGTAGGGCGCGTCGCCCTGGGGCGTCTGGGTGGTCGGACCGACCACGACCGGGATCTTCCGCGCGGCAAGCGTGTCGGCCAGCATCCAGGCCTCGGTCGCTCCCCGCAGCACGAGCTTGAGTTTGAAGGTGTCGGCCAGCGCTAGCGCACCGCGAATCTGGGCTTCGGTCTCGACGTCGAAAATGACCGGCACCTCGCCCCGCAGCGCGGGACCTAGCGCGGCATACCCGCGGTTCTGGGGAACCGGGTTAGGGCGCTCGTGGTACGCCTTGGCGTTCCGCAGATAGTTGTACAGCTCCTGCACCTGCCGGTTCTGGGTTTCAGCCGCGTCGCCTTGCTGCTGTCCGCCAAAGCGCCCGCCCCCGCCGAAGCGTCCCCTCCCCCCTACCCGCGGGTAGGTCATCACCATGGCGACCTGGCCGCTCTCCGCCATTTCGTACGGGGTCCACCCGGCCATGTCGATGAGCGCCGCTGAGCCCTGGATCAGCCCGCCCTCGGCCGAGGTGACGACGCTGGTGACCCCGTTTGCCCGGGTGATGCCGATGTGGGTCGAGTGGGGGTTCACCGCGGTGAGCACGTTGTCCTGTGGGTTGAACTGGCCAAGCTCCTGGGTATCCTGTCCCCCGGGAACCGAGCCGATCTCCACCAGGCCGAGCCGGGTGCCCGAATCGATCAGGCCGGGATACACGAAGAGGTTGGTGCCGTCGATCACCTTCGCGTCGGCGGGAACCGCCACGCCGGTCCCGGCCGCGGCGATCTTCCCATCGCGAATGACGACCGTACCGTTTGCGATCCGCGGTCCGGTCACGGGAACGATCGTGGCGTTGGTAATCGCATAGGCGGTCGGCCGGCTGGCCGGTCGGGCGCTCGGCGCTCCCTGGGCCTGCAAGGGTGCGGTGAGCGCTGCCGCTACTCCCGCCGAAACAAGAATGCGGTTCATGGGGCACCGTCGCTGGTGGTATTGATGCGGGGGCGCTTGAGCTGCTCGATCAGATGCTCGAGGGTGGGCGCCTTGTTGCGGTCGAAGAAGACCCGGCCGTCAATCAGGGTCATCTCGACCCGGCTGGCCGGCGCGAAGGGGTGGCCGTTGAAGATGGCGAGATCGGCGTCCTTCCCGACGTCGATCGAGCCGGTCATCTTCTCGACGCCGAGCTGGGTCGCGGCGTTGAGCGTGATCATCCGGATGGCAGACTCTTCCGAGGCCCCGCCGTACTTCATCGCCTTGGCGGCTTCCTGATAGAGCCGGCGGGCCCGCTCGTCGGAATCGGAATTGATGGTCACCGTGACGCCGCGCTCGGCCATCAGCGCGGCGTTGTGGGGAATGGCATCGAAGGCCTCCAGCTTGTAGGCCCAGTTGTCGGCGAAGGTCGAGGCGCCGGTGCCCG
>DATECI010000013.1:0-2981 GCA_035286985.1 Gemmatimonadales bacterium | reverse complement strand
CATCGGCAGGGTAGGGCGCACTGAAGGATGCCCCGCGGTCCCTCAGGAAAGCGCTCGCCGCCTCGTTAATTTGCTCGAAGGCGGCTCGGTGGTGTTCGCCTGGTTTCCCGATCCCACCTTCCTCGCCCGATCGGAGTACCTGGATCGCACCCTGGTTCCGATCACCCTGGCCGCTCCCTAGCTGCCCTGGCTCCCGAACCCTTGTCCTATCTCCGCTCCCCAACTAGCTTTACCGCCTGTTTCCCGAACGGACTTCCGCAACGTGTACGCCATCATCCGAGCCCAGGGCAAGCAATTCAAAGTCGAGAAGGGCATTACCCTCCGGCTTCCTAGGTTCGATGCCGAGCCCGGCTCGAAGATCACCTTCGATGAGGTGCTGCTCACCTCGGATGGCGACAAGATCACCCCGGGCACTCCCACGGTGAAGGGCGCCGCGGTTACCGGCGAGATCGTCGGGGAGGTGAAGGGCGAGAAGATCTACGTCTTCCGGTTCAAGCGCCGGAAGAACGTCCGCCGGAAGACCGGACACCGGAGCAAGTTCACCGAGGTCCGGATCACCGCGATCAAGCACACCGAATCGAAGGCCGCAAAGTCGAAGGGAGGCTGAGGCATGGCTCACAAGAAAGGGGTCGGCTCCTCCCGGAACGGCCGCACCAGCAATCCCCAGTACCTCGGACTCAAGAAGTTTGGGGGCGAGCGGGTAGTCGCGGGCAACATCATCGCCCGCCAGCGGGGCACCAAGTGGCACCCGGGCAAGAACGTCCGCCGCGCTAACGACGATACCCTCTTTGCCCTGATCGATGGGGTGGTGACGTTCGAGTGGAAGGACAAGGGCCGCCAGAAGGTCTCGGTCTACCCCCCGGCGGAATCCGTCGCCAGCTAGACTCGGCTGCTCCGTAGCTCCGTAGGCCATTACCCTGAAACCTCCGGGGCTACCCCCTCGTCAGATACCCGGTCACCACCCGAGGGAACTATGGCAGGGATTCTCGACCGCCTCAACGAAGAGATCGACCAGCTCGGCGACCGGGTCCGCAGTGCTTTCGAGACCAGCAAGCTCCACCTCGAGCGAAGTCGCCTCATCGGCGTTCGCAGCAAGGTCGCCTATAAGCTCGGCATGCTGACCTACAAGCGGGAGCGGGGCGGGGAAGTGAATCCCGCCGAAATCGAAGCGCTCTTCTCTCGAATGGACGACATCGCCGAAAAGATCGCCAAGCTGGATCGGGAAATCGACGCGGTGCACGGGGAAACCGTCACCGTCGCCGAACACCCCGCCCCGACCGCCGAGCCGGCGGAAGCCGAGGTCAAGAGCGAAGACGCGGGGAACTAGGGCGGCAGCTCCGGTTCCTCCGGTTCACCGTTCACGGTTCACCGTTCACGCCGTTCCCTCGCCCCTAGTCCCTGCGTACCAACTCGTCAGCAATCCGCTCCGCCCCGTACACCTTGCGGAGCGCCTCCACGATCCCCCGGCTGTGCACGCTGACCGACCGCGCCACCAGATCGGTGAAGATGAACCGGTTGGGCAGCGACTCGATGTTGCCGTCGAAGATGAGACCCACCACTTCCCCGTTGCGGTTGATGACCGGACTCCCGGAATTACCCCCGATGATGTCGTTGGTCGAGACGAAGTTGAGGGGCGTGGTGAGGTCCAGCCGGTCGCGCGCGGCCTTCCACCGCTCGGTGAGCCGGAACGGAGGCCGGTCGTCGAACTCGGCCGATCGGGCAAAGAGCCCGTACAAGCTCGTCTTGAACGGCGCGATCGTGCCGTTCATCGGATAGCCCTTGACCACGCCGTCGCTGATTCGGATCGTGAAGGTCGCATCCGGAGGTAGCGAGGTACCGTAGGCGGCGAAGATCGCTTCGCCGATGAGCTCCGCGTTGGCGGAAATCGTGGAGTTGAGCCGCGCCGCGCGCATCGCGTGCCGGGTGGCGAGCGGTTCGAGCGTCCGGGCCAGCCCGATCATCGGGTCGGCCGAGGCAGCCATGGCAGTCGCGCCGCCCTCAACCAGGGCCTTGCGCGCTTCGACCGATCCCAGGGCGCTTCCGCTCACCAGCACCGCCGCCGCCGCCTCCGGACTCCGCCCCGCGAGCGCCGCCTGGAGGAAAGGATCGCTGGATGGCAAGGCTCGCTGCGCCATCCCGAGCTGGGCCGCGAGCAGAAGTCGCTCGGCCGCGGTGTCGATCGGTTGGGCTCGCAGCATCGCGGCCTTGGCCCGCTCCAGGCCTTCACCCCGGAAGGCCGGCAGCCTGGCATCGTTCTGGAGCTGGGCCTGCGCCGGAAGCCGCACCAGGGTACCGGCCATGGCCAGCAGCGTACTGCCCGCAAAGCTCTGGAACCGCGCCTCCCGCGCGAACGAAGCCAGCTCGCGCTGCGCCTTACCGATGTTGTCCCAGGCCGCGCCGTGGTTCTTCTGCAGGTCGCTCCGGGCCCTGACCCGGGCCCGGAAATCCCGCTCGAACGCCATCTTCTGCGCCATGATCGCCGAATCCACCAGCCCGCTTCGATACCCCCGGACCGCCTTCTGGCTGTTCTCCAGCGAAAAGATCGTGTTCTCGACCCTTCGGCGGGTCGCTTCGCTCCGGGATGCCAGCTCCTTGTAGACCGTGATCTGCGCGGCGTAGTTCTCCAGCGTGGCCGGGTACTGCACATCCCGCAGGTAGGCCATCTGCTCGAGGGTCAGCAGCCGCCCGGTCGAGCCGGGATTTCCCACCACGAACACCAGCTCGTCCTCCTGGGCGCCCGCCGCGCTCCAGCGGAAGTAATTCGCCGGCCGGAGCGGCGCCCCGTTTTCGTAGATGCGGACCAGGGTGAGGTCGAGGTCGAAGCGCGGAAAGGTGAAGTTGTCCGGATCGCCGCCGTAGAAGCTGATCTCTTCTTCGGGGGCCATGACCAGCCGTAAGTCGGTATAGCGGCGATAGCGGTACAGCGAATAGCGGCCGCCCTGGTAGAACCCTACCACCTGGCAGAGCCCCCCCCCCCCCCC
>DATECI010000012.1:0-4385 GCA_035286985.1 Gemmatimonadales bacterium | reverse complement strand
CCCGCCCCAGGCCTGCCGGAGCTCCGGCTCCACAAGCTCGACCGGATCGTGTCCCCGCGCGACCCGATATCGGGCGACGGCCGACCAGGTACCCAGGTACCCGAGCAGCTCCGGAAGCGTGAAGCTGGCCTCGATCGCGAGCGGAGGTGGCTCCACCTCGGCGATCGGAATCACGGCCGCGCGGTACCCCTCCTCGACCTGGCGCCGCGCTGCGGTCCAATAGGGCCCCACCGTGTCATCGTGGAAGCGCCCGATCAGCCGGTTGATTTCGGGGGACGCGATGAGCCGGGCGTAACCCCAGATCGCAACCGCCGCACCGGGCACGGCCACTCGGTTCACCTGGGCAAAGAAAGCGGCGTGGTCGAGCCAGTGAAACGCCTGGGCCACGGTCACCAGGTCCACGATCCCGGACCGGAGCGAACTCGCTTCCGCCAGGCAGACCACGTAGGACAGATTGGGGTGGGCATCGGCGGCGCGAAGCTGTTCCACGCTGGCGTCGGTGCCGACCACCCGTTCGAAATGCCGGGCCAGCATCGTCGCCGCCTGGCCGTTTCCGGTCGCGCAATCCCAGGCCAGCCGGCGTCCGGCCGGAAGGGTTGCAAGCCACTCGAAGAGTTGGGCGGGGTAGCGGGGCCGAAACTTCGCGTAGGCCGCGGAATCGCGGGAGAAGAGGTCGCGGAATCCCGGCGCCATCCGGGGGGCTCAGAACTGGTCGCTGCTTCGAAGGAAGAGGATCAAGCTTCCCGGAGCAAGGCGTCGAGGTCGAATGGATCCGCCATCCGGAGCTCGAGGTCACCATCCGGAGTCCGGGGCCATTCGGCCCGGGGCCGGTCCCAGGTCAGCTCCAGCCCGATGCCATCCGGATCGGACAGGTAGATCGAGACGCTCACCCCATGGTCCGACGCGCCGCGCAGGGGCACGCCCGCTTCGCGGATCCGCTTGACTGCCACCGCCAGGTCGCGCCGGGTCGGATAGCGGAGGGCCACGTGGTAAAGGCCGGTGTGATGCGGCGGGGGCGGCTGGGCGCCCAGGCTCTCCCAGGTATTGAGGCCGAGGTGGTGATGGTAGTCTCCCGCCGCGACGAAGGCCGCGCTGTTGCGGAATCTCGCCACCAGATTGAAGCCCAGAACGCCGCAATAGAACTCGAGGGCGCGGTCGAGATTGCTGACCTTAAGATGCGCATGGCCGATTCCCGCGCCGACGGGAATCCGGTAGCCGGCCTCGGTGGGCGCAGTCAGGGTCGATGCCCGGTCCATCTCCTCCTCCAGCACGATGCTGGAGATGATCTAGCTCGCCAAGGGACCGAGGGCAAGCCTCGACCCGGGCTCAGAATTCTCTTCGCTTCATGTCCTTGAAGAAGCGCTTGGTCTCGTCGTCTGCCTCAGGGGGCTTCCGGCGGAGGGTGTCGTCGTATTGGGCCGCCCGATCGGGCCGCTTACCCGAAATCTTCGCGGCGTTCTTCTTGATCAACTTGGCCAGCTTCTGCTCTTCACGCTTCGACATGCCTACTCCTGGTTGCCAGGCTCAGTCAGGGTGACGTGGTGATCGAATCGCGCCACTCGCGTTCACGTACGTGCCGATCTCACTCCGACGGCTGGGCAAGCCAAAGGCTGGCCGGCATGCGGATGATGGCCGGCCAGCCGTTGCCCGTCGAGGAACCACTACGGCTTGCGGGTGCCTTCGAAGCGAAGCCGAAGCACCGAATCGGCGCCAGTGCTGTAGTGGGCCACCGTGGTGCCGACCAGCTTCCCATCCATGATTCGCCCAACCCCTTCCGTGGTCACCTGCACCCCGGGACGGAGCGCGCTCTCATAGGGGCCGCCGCCAATCATGACGCTGTCCCCGGCTATCTGCACCCGGAGCGGAATGGGAGGCCGGGTCGGAAAGGTGAAGGTCCACCCCTCGGTCGTTCCGGTGGCCGTCAGCTCATAAGTGACGAGGACGCTGTCGGAGTTCTCGGCCATGGCACGCACGGCCCAGGTACCCGCGAGATCCGCGCCCGAGAGCATAGCGGCCGGGGCCGCCGCCATCGTGTCGGCAGCCTCCCCTCCTTCCCGCTTGGCGCAACCCACCAGCAGCACGGCACAACCCAGCAAGACGAGACGTCGCATAACCCTCCCCGGTTCAAGATCGATGGCTCCGCGCGGAAATGCGCGCCAGCGGGGGAGAAACTTACGCGTCCCTCCCCTTCCCGGTAAGGAGGGCCGCCGGGCCGGGCCGGCGCTAGGGCCCCAAGGGGGAGGCGGGCGGACCCCGCCGGTGGGGTCCGAGCAGGCGGTCCCAGCTCCGGGCCAGGCGCAAGTACTCGGAACGGCATCGCTCCGCCCGGTTCTCCGGCAGCCATCCTTCCCCCACCACCTCGGGATACCGGTCGGGCGCGCGACCGTAGATCCAGCAGATGATGTTGTACACCCGCTGCCGGTCCAGGCCGTGGTCGTCCGCGAAGGCAAAGTCGTCGAGCGGGTTAGTTGTCGCGTTGATGGCCAACCAGCCCACGGCCCCAAAGGCCAGCGAGTCGCCGGTAGGACCCTGATTGAGCAGGAGGATCGTGGCGAGCTGGTCCACCGCATCCTCCTCTCGTCCCACGATCGGCAATTCCAGGACCTCGATGAGGGCATGCCCCAGCTCGTGCATCAGGGCAAATACCACGGTGCCGCTCACCAGGTATTCCCCGCCGACCTCGTCCTCGAATTCCTCCGAGAGCCACTTGAACAGTTCGTAGCACAGGGTAACCCGCCGGGTCTCGGGATCGAACGAGGCGTTCGGTTCGACGCAATGGCCAGTGGCCATGGTGATGTCCTTCGGTATCCGGAGGGAATCGTTGAGCCGGAGCACGATGGTGTCGAGGAACCGGTGGGCCCTGAGCTCGTCCCGGAAGGCCTCGAATTCCGGAGAGGCGGGGGCATACTCGGCCACAAATCGGCCGGTCGTTGGAGGTTCGAACCGCTCCATTCGCTCCCCTCCGCAACCGAGCAGAACCAGGGTCGCCGCAGCGAGCGCCGCCTTCTGGATCACCCTCGCCGGCCGGCCCTGAGCTTGTGAATCATCAGGGGTTCGCGAGGGTGGCTTTCACCGTGATGGGCACAGCCTTGAGGGCGCGAGAGACGATACAATTGGCGCCCATATCGTCGGCGGCCCGCCGGAATGCCTCGCTGGAGACCCCGGGAACCACGCCCCGCGTTACCAGGTCGACCCCCGTAATCCCGAACCCCTCGCCGACCTTCTCGAGGCGCACAGTGGCTTTGGTCTCGATCCGGGTTGCCGGGTGACCGCTCTTGGCCAGGGCGCTGGCGAGCGCCATGGTAAAGCAGCCGGCGTGGGCCCCACCCAGGAGCTCCTCGGGATTGGTGCCCGGACTACTCTCGAATCGCGTTCCGAAGGAGTACTTTCCCTCGAACGCTCCGCTCCCCAGCCGAATCTGCCCGGTGCCGGAGCGGAGCTCCCCCTCCCAACGCGCTTCCGCGGTTCGTTCCATGTGCTCTCCTTGATTCCGACCACTGCCTTCCGTTGACGCCCGACCGACCACCGCGATCGGCTGCTTCGAGCGCCTTGGGGTGGCGGTGCGGCCGACGCCTGGCGCACCGCCCGAACTGCTCAGTCGGTCTGGATCTGCACCCCACCCACCCAGCCGGCCACCAGATTGTAGATCGCGGCGCCAATGAGGCATCCCACGAATCCGATCAGTCCGTAGACGATCGGGAGAACTACGATCGCCGCAATCCCGATTCCGCCAAACGGCATCACGCTTCCCATGCTCCCGGCCATGGACCCGATCAAGGCGAAAATGACCCCCAGGATGAGGCCCATCAACGCATAGATCGTCCCCATCACCTTCGCGAAGGAAACCGGCTCGACCCGCTTGATGATCATACGACCCCCTTGGATGGTGAGCGATGGTCCTCGAACTGGCGTGCAACGAAACCAACCTAGCGTATGCCTCGCGAAGCGCCAGAGCCAGGGCCGATGATTCACCCGCTGGAACGCGGGATGCTCGTCCCTCACATCCCATCCTCGCACCGCGCACTGGGTTACGTCCCGCCGACCGGATCGGCAAGCATGGCCAGGTCTCCCTCGTCGGTGAAAACCAGCGACTCGGAATTCACGCAGTACCGGAGACCGCTCGGCGCCGGTCCATCGGTGAAGACGTGGCCCAGGTGCGCGTCGCAGCGGGCGCAGAGAATCTCGCTGCGAAGCACCCTGAAACTCCGGTCCTCGTGAGTGATCACGTTCTCCCTGGCGACCGGCTGGAAGTAGCTGGGCCAGCCGGTGCCGGATTCGAATTTGTGTTGGGACGAGAAGAGTGGAAGCCCGCAGCAGACGCAACCGTACACCCCGGCCCGCTTGTTGTCGAGCAGGGTGCCGCAGAACGGCCGTTCGGTTCCTTT
>DATECI010000011.1:0-2424 GCA_035286985.1 Gemmatimonadales bacterium | reverse complement strand
GCCCTCGCCCGCCGCCGGACCGGGCGCGCCCTCGACCTCGGCACCGGCACCGGATGCCTGGCGCTGGCGCTCGCCGACGAAGGGCATTTCTCCTCCATTGTCGCCGTCGACTGCTGCGGGGCGGCGCTCGGATTGGCCGCCGAGAACGTTGCCGCGACCGGACTCCGGGTCGAGCTGTTGCGGAGCGATCTTGGGGGCGCCCTCCGCGGCCGCCAGTTCGATCTTCTGGTCACCAATCCGCCTTATCTCACTGGAGCCGAATTCGAGTCGCTCGATCCCTCGGTCGGGCAATGGGAGCCCCGCCAGGCTCTGGTCGGCGGGATCGCCGGCATGGAGCTCGTCAGCCGGATCCTGGGAGAGTCGCCAGGCCTGCTCGCTCCCGGGGGCTGGCTCATCATGGAGGTAGATTCCCATCGGAGCGGTGCGGCGGCCGGGCTCGCCCGAACAGTGGGCTGGGAGAACGTAGGCATCGAGAAGGATCTCTTCGGCCGCGAACGCTACCTTACCGCGCAGCCGGGCCACCATCGGGGAGGCGGGGTATGATCGAGGAAAAGGCGCAGGAGTTGGGCCGGCTGATCGGGCAGTCCCCGGAGCACCAAGTCCTTCGCCGGGCCGAGAAGACGCTGCAGGAAGACAGCGTCACCCGCGGCCGCCTGGAGAAGATCGACCAGCTCGCCCGCAAGATCGACGAGCTGGTGGCCCAGAAGAAGATGCCTGACGAAGCGACCATGCTGGAATACGAGACTGCGGTACGGGATCTCGAAACCAGTCCGGAGGGGCAGGCGTACGTGGTGGCTCGGGCCAATTACGAGAAGCTGATGAGCCGGGTGAACCAACAAATGAGCCTCGGCATCGAGCGGGGCGCCTCCAGCAGCATCATTACCCTCGCATGAGCGGGTTCTTTCTGGTCCTGGAAGGCCCCGAAGGTGCCGGCAAGACTACCCTGGCGGACGGGCTGGCCCGACGGCTGCGCGGTATGGGATCCGAACCGGTGCTGGTCCGGGAACCGGGAGGAACTCCGGCCGCCGAAGCGCTCCGCCGGGAGCTTCTCCACGCCGACCGCAGCTGGACCCCCGAGCGCGAACTGCTCTATTTGACCGCCGCCCGGGCCGATCTGGTGGGCCAGATCATCCGGCCGGCTCTGGAGGCGGGACGCATTGTGATCAGCGACCGGTACGATCTCTCGACCCTGGCTTATCAGGCTGCGGGGCGGGGCCTCCCGCTGCCGATGGTTACCTGGGTCAACGATGCGGCCACTGGGGGCCTCAAGCCCAATCTCACCCTGATTCTCGACCTTCCCGCCGAGGTGGGGGCCGCGCGCCAGCTGGCCGCGGGCAAGCAACGGGATCGCCTCGATCGCGAGCCGGCCGACTTCCACCGCAGGGTTGCCGCTCGCTACCGGGAAGAACAGGGACCCGGTGTAGTCCATCTCGATGCCACCCTTCCTCCGGGTGCTCTGGCGGACCAGGCCTGGACCGCGTTCGTATCGGCCTGTCCCGCGCTCGTACCGGCCCCGGTGCGGTAGCGTCCGGTGCCCCGAATCCTGACCCCCGACTACTGACCACGAATGCGCCGCTCGCACCTGCTCGCCGCCGCCGTTCTCGTGAGCGCCGTGGGAATCTGGTATGTCCGGCGCTGGGTGCGGAGTGGGCCCGAATCCCCTGCTGCCTCGGTGGTAGGCGACCGGCTCTTCGATGCCGTATTCTCCCGGATCCGCTCCTCTTCGGTTGATCCGCTGGATGACCAGGAGCTGTACCGGCGCGCTGCCGAGGGCGTAATCGGGGAGCTCGATGACCCCTACGCGACGCTTCGGTTTTCCGGCCAACCCGCGCTGCCACCCCAGGATGAGCCCCTGGCTCAAGGCCTGTTCCTCGACCGGCGCGACGGACTTGCCGTGGTGGTGGGTGCGGTTCCCGGCTCCCCGGCGGAGGCTGCCGGGGTGCGTCCCGGCGACGTGCTGCTCGCCATCGACACGGTGCCGATGGATGCCTCCCGCCTGGGGCGGGCCCCCGGGCTCCTCGAGGGCAGGGTGGGGACCTCCTTTACGTTGCGGGTTAGGCGAAGGACTCCGGGAACCCTCCCGCTCGTGGTGCGCCGGGGGCCCCTGCCGCCGAGCGATGCGGTCGAGGCCGCGGTGCTGGGGGGTGGGGTGGGCCGGGTTCGCCTGGCCCGGCTGGGACCCGGGATCGAGGATAGCGTGCGCCGCGCGGTCACCCTGCTCCGGGAGCAGGGCGTGCGCAGTCTGGTGCTGGATCTCCGGGGGACAGTCCGGGGGGGAGGTGATGTTGCCGCCGGGGCAGCGGTCGCCGAGCTCTTCCTCGATCCCGGAGCGGGTCTGGTGGTGAGCCGGATGCGCCGGGCCAGTGGGTCCCGCCCAGTGACGGATTCGGCGCCGTCGCCCTTTGCCGGGATGCCGGTCGCGGT
>DATECI010000010.1:0-3395 GCA_035286985.1 Gemmatimonadales bacterium | reverse complement strand
CCGAACACCATGTTGTCGCGCAGATAATCGAAGCCGAACTCGTTGTTGGTGCCGTAGGTGATGTCGGCGAGATACGCCTCGCGCCGGGCCGGGGAGGACGGCTCGGTATCATCGATGCAGCCGACGGTGAGGCCGAGGTACTTGTAGACGTGGCCCATCCACTGGGAGTCACGCCGGGCCAGGTAATTGTTGACGGTCACGAGGTGGGCCCCGCGTCCGGTCAGCGCGTTGAGGTAGAGCGGCAGCGTGGCGACCAGGGTTTTTCCTTCGCCGGTGGCCATTTCGGCGATCCGGCCCCGGTGCAACACGACCCCGCCGATGAGCTGCACGTCGTAGGGGACCATATCCCAGGTGAGGTCGTGTCCGGTGACCGACACCGTGGTGCCCAGCAGGCGGCGGCAGACCTCCCGCACCGTCGCGAACGCTTCGGGGAGAAGCTCGGTCATGGTGGCGGCGAGCGCCTTCTTGTAGTCCTGCTCCACGGTGTGGCTCCGCTCCTCCAGCCGGGCCCGCTCCACCGGATCAGCACACTCGTGCTTGGCGGTGCGAACTTCGTCCAGCTCCCGCTTGAGTCCGCCGGTCTGCTCCGCAATCCGCTCCCGGAACCGCGCGGTTTGGGCCTTGAGTTCTGCCTCACTCAGGGTCCGCAGCCGCTCCTCGTGCTCGTGGATCTGGCGCACGATCGGTGTCAGGCGGCGCACCTCGCGCGCCTGGCGGGTCCCGAACACCGCTTCAACGACCGTCTTGATCATCGTGACGAATCATCCCGATACAATCGGTGCCCGGCGATATACTCCGCCACCGCATCCGGCACCCAATAGCGAATGGACCGTCCGGCCCGGACTCGGGCTCGGATTTCGGTCGACGAGATATCTACTCGCGGCACCGTCACCCCGATCCCCTCCATTCCCTGCCGACTGAAGACCGCGACCCGCGCCAGGGCGCGGATCGTATCCGGCTCCCGCCACCGGTCGAACCCCTCCGCGGTATCCGCGCCCAGGAGGAGCACCAGTTCCGCCCCGGCCGCGTCGGTGCGGAGCTGCCGCAGCGTGTCCACCATGTAGGATGGCCCGGACCGGGAAACCTCACTGCGATCGACCCGCAAGCCGCGATCGTCCTTCACGGCCCGCTCCACCATGTTGGCCCGATCCTCAGCCCCCGCTTCATGCGACCCCGTCTTGAACGGCTGCTCCCGCGCCACTACCAGACGCACTTCATCGAGCGCAAGGGTTTCCCGGAGCGCCACCGCCGCGATCAGATGACCGTGATGGACCGGATCGAAGGACCCCCCGAACACGCCGATGCGCACCCAGCCCCCCAGACCCTAGCTCCCAGGCTCCCTACACAACCGCGCCGGCCCCTTCGGATCAGGATGGTACTGCGTGATATAGGCGCAGGTCTCCTTCACGTCCTCGGTATAGCCCAATGCCTGGTACGCCCGAACCAGCCGTTCCAGGGCCTCCGGGACGACCGACGTGCGGGGGTAGGCGGCGATCAGCGCGCGCAGCATCAGGATGGCGGAATCGTGCGCCTTGTAGCGGACGTAGAACACCGCGTTCTTGAGCTCCTTCTGCGCCATTTTTTCCGAGAACTGGGCCAGCCGAAGCGCGGCCCGCCGGGCCGCCGGGGTGCCCGGATACCGGGCCACCACTTCATCGTAGATGGTGCGGGCCGCCTCGCCATAGGTCGGGTCGAGCTCCGGCCTCCGCCAAAGATCCGCATTGGCATCGCCCGCCCGCACCAGCGCGTCCGCAGCCAACGGTCCCTCGGGCCGCTCGTCGGCCACCCGCCGAAACTCCCGGATCGCCTGCAGCTGGTTGCCGAGGGCAAAGAAGACCTCCCCCTGCATGAAGTGGAGCCGCAGGTAGCGCGGGTCGGACGTAGCGAGCAGGGGACTGAGCAGGTCGATCCGGCGCTGGGCCTCGGACCAGCGGCTGCTCCGAAACGCGGCTTGCAGCTCGCTCCACAGGGAATCCGCTGCCGCTGCGGCGGCGGCGGGACGCGGATCGGGTGCCGCCGTGCTCGGGTTGCGGCCGCAGGCCGCGACGCCGACAAGCCCGATCAGGAATCCGAAGCGAGCCAACCTCATTGGGACAACCCCGGAATGGGCGGGGCCGTGCTCAGGGCGTTGAGTCTGGCGGAGGCCAGCTCCCGGAGGGAATCCGGAAGTCCCTTGGCCGACAACACGGTCTGATAGGACAGGGCGGCACCCAGGACATCGCCCTGGGTGAGCCGGGCATCACCTAACCCGATTTCCGCGCGCCAGCCCACCGGGCTCGCCGGCACAGCGCGGATGGCCGACTCGAACCAGGGCTCGGCTGCTTCCGCGCTGTTTCCGCTCAGCGCATCGAGTCCGAGCCGTAACGCGCAGGACCCCAGGCCGTCCGCGGCCGTCGCGCGCAGACCCGGTACTCGGCTTCGTCGAAGCACCGTCCGAAAGGTCCGCGTGGCCGCCTCGCAGGCAGTCGTCACCCGTTGTGCCTCCCCATACAGCACCAGCAGAGAATCCACCGATCTCCCTCCGGTCGCTCCGGCGAGTACCGCTGGCAACGCCCCCAACGCCTCGGCCGGGTCGAGCTCCGCGCTCCGCAGCAGAGCACCCCGAGCTAGGGGACGGCCCGGAGCCACGGTCCGAAGCGCCCGAACCGCCGCGGCGAGATAGATGGCGTCCGATGCCCCGCCCCGCTCGGCCAGCTGGGAGACTCGCTCGAGCCCCAACGCGGCTTCGGTGGCCCGATCGGGATCGGCGGCCACGAGCGCGGTAAACGCCTCGATCGCCGCACCCGGATGATGCTCCTTGAGCGAGGCGCTTCCCAGTTTCGCCCACACCGAGGCGCCCGCGCCGCTCTTAAGGGCCGCGCGGTACTCTGCCATCGCGGTGAGGTATCGGCCTTCCCGATAGGCGTGATCGCCCAGCCGCTCGTGGTCGGCCGCGGCGGGAACACATGCACCGAGGCCGAGGGCTGCAGCCAGGATCGTACGGATCACGCGGAGAGCCGTTCGGCCATCGTCAGGTAGGCGTCGATCCGACGGTCGTGCGGCCACCGCGCCTGGCCCCGGGCCCAGACTTCCCGGGCTGCTCCCGCATCGCCTCCCAGGTAGTGGGCCAGTCCTAGCAGCCCGATCGCATCGGCAAAGTCGGGCCGGCGCGTCACGATGGCTTCCAGCTCTTCCCGTGCTTCGAGCGGCCGGCCCGCTTCCAGCAGCAGCCGGGCCAGCCGGTAACGGAGATCGTGGAACGCGGGGCCCAGCGCTACCGCCCGCCGAAACTGGTCGATGGCGTCATCGAGCGCTCCCGCTTCGGCGTACGCCTCCCCGAGCCCGGCGTGCTGGTTTGCGAGCCGCGCCACGACCGGTCGGGAGAATCCCTCGCTCCCCCCCCCCCCCCCCCCCCC
>DATECI010000009.1:0-5416 GCA_035286985.1 Gemmatimonadales bacterium | reverse complement strand
CGCTCTTCCCGAACTTTCCCCCCGCTGCGGTGGTGAGGAGGGGACAGACGAGCCCATGGACTTCCCCTCGGCCCCTCGGTCCCCCTTCCCGCCGGGAGATCAGCTCGATCCCCGCCGTGATGTTCCCCCACTGGTCGCTCCCCCCCATCTGCAGCTCGCATCCCACGGTCGTGTACAGGTGATGGAAGTCGTAGGCCTGCACCAGCATGTAGGCGAACTCGGTGAACGAGAGCCCGGTATCCATCCGGGCCTTCACCGACTCCTTTTGCAGCATGTAGTTCACGGTGAAGTGCTTCCCGGTGTCCCGGAGAAACTCCATCAGCGAGAGGGGCCGAAGCCAGGCGGCGTTGTCCAGCATCTCGGCCGCGCCGGAGCCCTCGAAGGCCAGGAAGCGGGAGAGCTGGGCCCGGATCGCTGCAGTGTTGGCATCGATCTCTTCCACCGAGAGCATCGGCCGCTCGCCCCGCTTCCCGCTCGGATCGCCCACCAGCCCGGTCCCCCCACCCACCACGATGATCGGCCGCCCCCCCCCCAGCCGCTGCAGCCAGGCCAGCGCCATGACTGGAACCAGATTGCCGACGTGGAGCGAATCGGCCGTAGGATCGAACCCCACGTACGCCGTGATCGGGCCCCGCGCCAGCCGGGCCGCCAGGCCCGGAGTAGCATCGTGAACCAGCCCGCGCTCTTGAAGAACGGAAAGGAGGTCGGCCACGCGGGGAATTCTAACTCCCTGCGCTGGAAGCTCTGCCTAATCTGGGCAAGGCGCCGCTGGGTTAACTTTCCGTCATGGCTCGACGTTCGTCGAAATCCCTCCACTGGTGGCACTACCCCCGCCGCCGGAAAAAGCTCCTCCTCAGCCTCCTGGCCGCGCTCCTCTTTCTCGCCGCGCTCGGCGCCGGAACCTGGAATCGGGTTTGTGCTGGCGGTGCATGCCCGTCAATCGCCGGGCTCAGCAACTACGACCCCGAGCAGGCCTCCAAGGTCTACGCTGCCGATGGCCGGCTCATCACCGATTACGGCCTGACCCGCCGGACCGTGGTTCCCTTCTCCCAGATGTCCCCGGCGATCGTGGCCGCCTTCTTGGCCGTGGAAGACCAGCGGTTCTACCGCCACCGTGGCGTGGACTGGATCCGGGTCTTTGGCGCCACCAAAAGCACCCTCCTCGGCAGAAAAGAGGGCTTCTCCACCATCACCATGCAGCTCGCCGGGAATCTCTGGCCCGAGCAGATCGATCGCAGCCAGCGCGAGGGCTTCAAGGGGTTCACCCGGAAGCTGCGCGAAGCCCGCATGGCCTTCGAGATCGAGCGGAACTACTCCAAGGACAAAATCCTCGAGCTGTATCTCAACCAGATCAACCTCGGCAACGGCGCCTACGGAGTTGAAGCGGCCGCCCAACGCTACTTCGGGAAGTCGGCCCGGTCGGTCAACGTGGCGGAAGCCGCGGTCCTGGCGGCGCTGGCCAAGGCGCCGGGACGCTACAATCCCCGCAAGACTCCTCGCCTCGCGGTGCAGCGGCGCAACCTCATCATCAGTCTCATGGAACGGTGGGGGAGAATCTCCCCCGAATCCGCCGAAGCGTGGAAGGCCTATCCGCTCTTGCTCTCCTCCCGCTCGGATTACAGCAGCGTCGCCCAGTACTTCGTGGAGTACGTCCGGCAGCTGCTCCAGGCCCGGGTCGGAACCGACCTCTATCGGGCCGGGCTCCGGATCTATACCACGCTCGACCTCGATATCCAGCAAGCCGCGGAGCGGGCCCTCGAGGTTCAGCTCACCGCCATCGAAGAGGGCTCGCTCGGCGCCTATCGGCACCTGACCTATCGGCAGTACCTCGATCGGCGCGGCGATGTCGGGGACGGCGATGCCGGCCCGTTCAGTCCCTATCTGCAGGGGCTGGTCCTGACCATCGAGGCGCGCACCGGCTACATCCGAGCCATGGTTGGGGGTCGCGATTTCGAGGACAATAAGTGGAATCGGGTAACCCAGGCCGTGCGCCAGGCCGGCTCCGCCTTCAAGCCGTTCGTCTATGCCGCCGCGCTTCAGGCAGGGATTCCCTGGTCGGCGATCGTCGAGGATTCCCCGGTGTCGGTCGAGATTCCCGACCAGCCGACCTGGGAGCCCAAGAACTACGACAGCAAGTTCGCCGGCCCCATGACCATGCGAAAAGCGCTCTATGAGTCCCGTAACACCACCGCGGTCAAGGTCGGGCTGCGGGTTGGGGAGGACGCGGTAGCGGATCAGGCGGCCAACCTGGGCATCACCACCCGGATCCCCCGAGTCCCTTCCATGTTCATTGGGTCGGCCGACGTGATCCCCATGGAGCTGATTGCCGCCTTCACTACCTTCGCCAACCTCGGCGTGGTCACTACTCCGCTCGGCATCCTCCGGGTCGAGGATCGCGAAGGACGGATCATCTGGCAGCCGGAAACCTCCGAGCGGCGGGCGATGGACCCCCAGTACGCCTGGCTCATTCTTGATGGGCTCCGTGACGTCGTGCGCCGGGGAACCGCCAGCGGGTCGGTGGTGGGTCGGGGTGGCTTTAGCCTCCCTGCGGGCGGGAAGACCGGCACCACCAACGATGGCATGGATGTCTGGTTCATCGGATTCACCAACGACCTGGTGACCGGGGTCTGGATGGGATTCGACAAGAAGACCGCGATCAAGTCGGATGCGCAGGGAGGTCGGCTCGCCGCGCCGGCCTGGGCCGCGATGATGCGGGAAGTCTACGAGCGGCGTCGCTCTCCGCCGCCGTGGCTTATTCCGGAAGGAATCCTCGAATTCGAGATCGACGAGGGTACCGGCTACCTCTCGACTCCCTTTTGCCCCCGAGAACAAGTAGCCCGGGAGTATTTCTACCCCGGCACCGAGCCGACCCAACCCTGCCCGCTCCACAGCCCCTTCCGCGGCGACCATTGATCCCTCGTGCCGCAGGGCGGGTTAGGCAGCCCCCAATCCGCCCCGTCCGCCGGTCCGCCCAATGAGACCCCTGCTGCTCCGGGCGCCCTGGGCGTTCCCCGTCGACACGCCGCCCATCCGCGATGCCGCGGTCCTCATCGGTGGCGACGGACGAATCGCGGCCGTGGGGCCCCGCGCCGCGGTTCCCTCTCCTGAAGAGGCGAAGCGGCTGGATCTTGGCGACGCCATGCTGCTCCCGGGGTTGGTCAATACCCATACCCATCTCGAGCTCACCGGATTCCCGGAGACCGCCGCGGGAAGCGACTTTCCCGCTTGGATCCTGAGCATCCGCCGGCTCAAGCGGGGGCGTTCCCCAACCGAATTCCTCGAGGCGGCGCGAGCCGGTTTGCGGGAGTGCTGGGCCGGTGGGGTGACCACCATTGCCGACACCGGGGATTCCGGTGCGGCGCTCCGGGCCCTCGCGGAGCTGGGCGGAAGCGGGATCGCCTACCAGGAGGTCTTCGGGCCCCATCCAGAACAGGTCGAGGAAAGCGTCGGGGGCCTTGTCCGGCGAGTGGAGGACCTCGCGGGGCTTGCGGGTGAGCGGGTTAGGCTGGGACTGTCGCCCCACGCCCCTTACACCGTGAGTGGGCCCCTCTTCGCCCGCGTTGCGGCCTGGGCCGGGCGCGAGCGGCTCCCCCTCGCGGTCCACGTCGCGGAATCTGCCGCGGAAACCGAATTCGTGACCCGGGGCAGGGGCCCCTTTGCCGACGCCTGGAAGGCGAGAGGCATTCCCCTGCTTCATGATCTGACCCAACAGCCCCGCCGCCCCACTGCCGCACCGCCGCACCGCCATCCTGCCGCACCGCCGCACTGCCACACTCCCGTCTCCTGGCTGCAGTCCCTCGGCGTGCTCGGTTCCCACACCCTCTGCATTCACGCGATCCGACTGACCGAGGGGGATGTGGCCCGCTTGCAGCGGAGCGGCGCTGCGGTCGCGCACTGCCCGGTCTCCAATGCCCGTCATGGTCACGGTGCCGCTCCCCTGGGGGCGCTTCGTCGGGCCGGGATCCGGGTGGGGATCGGGACCGATTCGGTGGCCAGTGTCGGGCGACTCGATCTCCTGGTGGAGCTCCGCGCGGCCCGCGACCTGGCCGGATTGAGCGACGAAGAAGCGCTCGCCCTCGCAACCATCGAGGGGGCCCGTGCCCTCGGATTGGAACGGGAAATCGGGACTCTGACAGTCGGGAAATGGGGAGACGTGATCGCGATTCGGCCTCCCGACCCCGCTTCCTCACCATTGGACTGCCGCACCACCGATGTCCTGCTCACCGTGATCGGCGGTCGCATCGTCTACTCGACCGCCTGACCGCCTGACTGCCCGCCTTGATCCCCCCCGGGGGAAGCCGGTAACATTCAGCATGCGCTGCCTGGCCCTGAATGCCTCGTTCGAGCCTCTCACTATGGTGCCCGTCAAGCGGGCGCTCCGGCTCGTTATTGATGGCAAGGCCGAGATCGTCGAGGCGGACGCGGGAGAGCTCATCCGAAGTCCCCGGATCTCGCTTCCCAAACCCGCGATCATCCGTCTCGTCAAGTTCGTCCACGTCCCCCGCAAGTTCCGCCGCCAGGTCACCAATACCTTCCTGTTCGCGCGGGACGAGTACCGGTGCCAGTTCTGCCACCGGACCCAGGCCCAGCTCAAGCTGCGGGAGTGCCTGACCCGCGACCACCTGGTCCCGATCAGTCGGGGGGGAGACAACGGCTGGACCAACTGCGTGACCGCCTGCAGCGCCTGCAATACCCGGAAGGGGAACCGGCTGCCCGAAGAATGCGGGATGCACCCGCTGCACCCCCCGATCGAGCCCCACTTCGTGCACCTGGCCTGGGCCGTGCGCCGGCTCACCGCCCCTCAGGCCAAGTACATCCGGCTCTTCTACGGCGAGGCGGCCCTCCGCGCCATCAAAGCGTAGTTGGAGGCGGCTACCTCACCACGAATCGTTCGGATCTCGCCTCCAGATCCTGCAACGGAAGCCCGGCCATCCGCAGCAGGAACCGCCGCACCGATCGTCCCAACGTGCTGGGCTGTTGCCGCGGGGCTTCCGGGTCGGCCCCCGAGAGGAACCGTTCCAGCTCCTCCATGTCTTCGTCCGAGAGTGCCGTAATCCGGAGCAGCACGTTGTAATAGAAGCTGCCGGTCCCTCGGGGGACGACATCGATCTGATTCACCTGCCGCACCCACCGGTCCAGGTCGTCCCGGGTGGCAAACCGGAAGTCCTCTGGCCCCGACAGCAGAATGCGGGTGATCCGGTAGACGTCCTGCAGCGGCTCCCGCTGGATGACCATCGACCACTCGGTAGCCCGCTGGAAATCGTCCAGCCAGCCCTCCCGCGAGCGCCAGATCTCCAGCCGGAATTCCATCCGGATCGGGAAGGCCTGATCCAGCGCCTGCGCCCAGGTCCGGTCCGCCAGCAGGTCCCGCACCTGAATCAACGGCTTCCGGGCCCCCCCCCCCCCCCCCCCCCCC
>DATECI010000008.1:0-6726 GCA_035286985.1 Gemmatimonadales bacterium | reverse complement strand
GGGGGGGGGGGGGGGGGGGGGGGGAAGCCGCGGAACAACACGTCCGGAGCTTCGATACCATCTGTTCGGCCACCCAGGAGCGGCAGGACGCGGTGCTGCAGCTGCTCGCCGAGCCGCCGGACCTCATGCTGGTGGTGGGAGGCTACAACTCGAGCAACACGGCGCATCTCGCCGAGCTCTGTGCCAGCCGGGGAGTGCGGACCTACCATCTCGAGGATGCCAGCTGCGTGGAGGTGGAGACCGGCGTGCTCCGGTATCGTCCCATCGACGGCGGCGACGACGAAGTCACCGAGACCGGCTGGCTCGCCGGGGTCCGGACGATCGGCATAACGGCCGGGGCTTCGACTCCCAACAACAAGATCGGGGAGACGATCGTGCGGGTCTGCGCGGTGGCAGGGTGCGCGGAGGAGCTGGGGGCGGCGCTCGAGAAACCGTGAACGGTCAACGGTCAACGGTGAACGGGAACAGCCTAGCTGGGCGGCGCTCCGCCGCTCGGTAGTTCCCGTTGACCGTTGACCGTTGACCGTTGACACAGTTGCACGCTGTTCTTGGTCCTCTAGCGGAGTCGAGTTTCGGGCGGTACCATCTTTCCCATGGTACCCCCTTCCCGGGCTTCCCTGATTCGCGACGCGCTGGCCACCCTGGCGCCGGTGCGGGTCAGGAAGCTCTTCGGCACCGAGGCGTTCTTCTCGGGCGAGCGGATGTTCGCCGTGATCGGCGCCGATGCGCTGGTGCTTCGGCTGCCCGAGCCGACCCGCACCGCGACGCTCCGGGCCGGCGCCGCCCGGCCCTTCCTCTCCGAGCGGCTCGCCCTTACTCACGGCTGGGTCGAGGTCCCCTACGCGACCGAGTTCGCCCAGCTGATCCAGCTGGCCCAGGCGGCTCACGCCGCCGCGGTGCGGGGACGCAAGCCGGCCCGGCGCCGCTTCCGGAGGGCGGGGCACCGAAGGACGACTGCGTGAACGGTGAACAGTGAACGGTGAACCGTAAAAGCCTACCGGGTGAGGAGATCCTCGCCGGAAAGGCAGTTCCCGTTCACCGTTCACTGTTCACTGTTCACCGCGTTTCGCCAGCATCCCCGCCACCGCCGCGATGGTCAGCGGCGCGCTCCCCTCGGCCCGGTTGTTCACGATCAGGTAGCCGGGAATCCGCAGCCGCTCCGCCGTCTCCACCATGCGGACCAGATCGCCCCGCAGCTCCGGGTTAGGATCACGAATCCGGTCGTAGGGAGCGAAGGCATCCACCGCGTCGGCATAGTAGCGCCCGGGGCGGAGCAACGCCCGGGCCACCAGGAACCCTGCGGTCACCGAGCCCGGCAGCTCGAGCTGCATCCCGATCGAGGGCATCCGGGTCCAGGAGTTGAACACGTGGGCCACGTCGTGCTCCCGGAGCACCGCGAAATAGGCCGGGGTCAGAAACTCGGGGTTGCGCACCTCGACCGCATAGCGGCCCTCGGGGGGCAACCGGTCGAAGAACCGGTCCAGCCGCTCGGCGAAGGTCCGGGGCTCCACCCGGTCCTCTCTCGCGATGGCCTGGAACTCGAACACGAAGGGGCCCTGGTGCTCGGCGAAGTGAGTCCGGGTGGGGCCCCACACCTCTTCCACGAACAACCCCGGGTTCAGGAAGTCGGGGTTCGGCTGGCCGGCCTTTACCTTGTCGCGCGCCTTGGCAAAGGTATGTACCGTGATCCGGTCCCAGACCTTGCTGACGCAGGGAAAGCCGGGAGGCAGGGCCGTGGCGTAACCTCGCAGCATCTTTTCGGTGAGCGGACCGTAGAAGCTCGAGTCGATCCCCACGGTGCCGAACAGGGGGAACCGGGCGTACTCTGCCAGCATGTCGGCCCCGGCGCCGGTGGCGGGATAGTCCCGGTGGTAGACCAGCCCTTTCCAGCCGGGATAGGTCCAGGAGGAGCTGCCGAAGCGGACCCCGGGCGGGATCGCCTCGCGGAGCCGGGCGAGCGAAGCCGAATCGGGGAAGGGGGGCTCTGGGGGAGGAGCGGGCGGGAGCGCGGAGGCCACGAAGCGGGTTAGGGTTGCGCCGGCACGATGCGGAAGACCCGCCCCGACGCCACCATGACGTAGAGTTCGCCCCGGGCGTCCTCGCCGAAGCTCGGGATCTGGCCGCCCGGCTCCAGGGTGGTCCAGACCTGCTGGCCCGTCGCCGCGCCGCCGCTCAGCCGGAAGCTCCGCACCCAGCCCTGGCAATAATCGGCGTAGAAGTAGTGCCCCTGGAGCGCCGGGATCGCGGCGCCGCGGTAGACGTAGCCGCCGGTCACCGAGCAGCCCTGGGAATGATCGTAGTCGAGCACCGGCAAGGTCAGTCCGCTCCGGTTGCAGCTGGTCTGCGGGCTGTAACACGCGGCGCCTTCCATGACCTTCCAGCCGTAATTGAGGCCGCGTCCGAGCTGGGCGGCCGCGGTGCTCGCATTGACCTCCTCCCGGGCGTTCTGGCCCACGTCGGCGATATAGAGGTCGCCGGTTTGGCGGTCGAAGCTGAACCGCCAGGGATTGCGGAGGCCGTAGCTCCAGATCTCGCCCCGCATGCCGGCCTGGCCGACGAACGGATTGTCGGCCGGGATCGACACCTGACCCGTGCCGCTCAGGCTCAACCGGAGCAGCTTGCCGAGAAGCGTGTTGCGGTTCTGGCCGTTGCCCTGGGGATCGCCTCCGGAGCCGCCGTCTCCCAACCCGATGTAGAGCATGCCATCGGGGCCGAAGGCCACCATCCCGCCGTTGTGATTGGAGAAAGGCTGGTCCACCGCCAGGATGACCTGGCCGCCGGCGGGATCGGCGACATCCGGGTTGCCGGAGACGCTGTAGACCGTGACCCGGGTATCGCCGCTCGGGTTGGTGTAATGCACCACGAAGCGGCCGTTACTCGCATACTGGGGATGAAACGCCAGCCCGAGCAGGCCCTGCTCGCTCCCGTTCGAGACCTGAGAGCTCAGATCGAGGAAAGGGGTCGGGAGGAGAGCGCCGTTCTTGACTATCCGGATCCGCCCGGTCTTTTCCACGATGAAGAGCCGGGTCTGGTCGCCAGGCGGCGCGGTCAGAAAAAGCGGGAAGTCGAGACCGCTGGCCACTTCCTGCAGCCGCACGCTCTCGGTGCCCGGTGGGGGTGGGGGCGGGGGCGGATTGATCGGATCTCCCGCAGTACACCCGCCGCACCCGAGAACCAGAAGGAAGCCTGCCAGTTGAATCACCGACATATCGGTCTGGAACATGGGCCGAGCCCGGGATCGAATGCAAGCGGGGGACGTCAGAAAACGTTCGTTGGTCATCTCGTGCCATTTCGGGACTGTCGGCCCCGTTAGATTTGATCGCTTCCGAGCTCGGCCGGTCGGCCGATTCCGGCACGCATACCAGATGATTCGACCCTCCTTGCTTCGCGCCTTCGGGGCGGGCGCCCTTGCCGTGTTGGTGGGGGCCTGTCCGGAACCCACCGCACCGGTGGCAGTCCCGACCACCCTCGCCCTTTCGCATAACGCGCTTTCCTTCGACGCCATCGGTGCGACCGAGCAGATCAGGGCAACGGTGCGCGATCAGAACGGCCAGGAGATGGCCGCGGTGCCGGTTTCCTGGGCGTCCAGCTCGGGAAGCG
Source organism: Gemmatimonadales bacterium (assembly GCA_035286985.1). Lineage (GTDB taxonomy): Bacteria > Gemmatimonadota > Gemmatimonadetes > Gemmatimonadales > GWC2-71-9 > JABFSM01. The sequence continues at coordinate 3,126 of DATECI010000008.1, read as the reverse complement.
TCATGGTGACGGCGGCCGCGTCGCCCCCGAGAGTGCCGAGCGACGGCGCCCGGCCCGCGGTGATCGGCGGTTCGGTGGTGCTCACCGCCGCCGCCGCCGGCCCCGCTACGATCACCGCGACGGCCGGAACGCTCCAGGCCTCGTTCGAGGTCCAGGTCAGCCAGATACCGGTGGCGCCGGTCAAAGTTGCGGGCGACCTGCAAACCGGAACCGTCGGTACGGCGCTCCCGATTTCCCTCCGGGTGAAGATCGAGGACCGGCTGGGTGCCGCGATCGCCAATGCGCCGGTGCGGTTCAGCGTGACCCAAGGGACTGGTTCCCTCTCGAACGGTCTGGTCCAGTCGGGCAGTGACGGTATGGCGGAGACGGCCTGGGTCCTGGGAGCCGGGGCGGGCTCGGCGCATGAGGTGACCGTCACGGCGGACAACGGTCCGGGGTCCGCCACGTTCACCGCGACGGCGCGGGCGGGCCCGGCGGCAGCGCTCGGCGCCAACGGGGGCGAGGGCCAGACGGCGGTGGTGGGCGGGCTGGTGGCGGTGGCGCCTTCGGTGATCGTGCGCGATGGGTTCAATAACCCGGTGGCCGGGGTGCCGGTGACGTTCTCGCCCGGGTCGGGTGGGGGGAGCATCACCGGGGCCAGCGCGGTCAGCAACAGCGGCGGGGTCGCGACGGTCGGGAGCTGGCGCGTCGGGACGGTACCCGGGCCTAACACGCTCATCGCGGCAGTGGCCGGCCTCGCGCCGGTCTCCTTTGCCGCCACCGCCCTGGTGGGTCCTCCCGCCGGCCTGGCGACCCAGGCGGGGCAGGGGCAGAGCGGGGCGATCGGCAGCGCGGTCCCGATCGCCCCGGCGGTCCGGGTCACCGACCAGTTCGGCAATCCGGTGCCGGGCGTGGCGGCGACCTTTGCCGTGACGGGGGGCGGGGGGGCGGTGACCGGCGGCACCGCGATTACCGACGGGAACGGGGTCGCCGCGGTGGGGAGCTGGACCCTGGGACCGCTGCCGGGTCCGAATACCCTGGCGGCCACGCTGCCGGGGCTGGCACCGGTTCAGTTCGGCGCCACCGGAATCGCGCCGCCGGCCACCGTGGCGGTCTTTGCCGGAGACAACCAGACCGCTCCGGTCGGTACCGCGGTTCCCATTCCGCCCAGCGCCCGGGTCACCGACGCGTTCGGCAACCCGCTCGAGGGGGTGACGGTGGTGTTTGTGGTGACCGGGGGCGGGGGTTCCCGCACCGGGGGCTCCCCGGTCACCACCAGCAACGGGGTGGCCACGGTGGGGAGCTGGACCCTGGGTCCGGTCGCCGGTCCTAACACGCTGTCGGCCGCGGTCGCTGGGCTGCCGCCCGCGGTGTTCACCGCGACCGGGGTGGGTATTTCCGGCATCCCGGCCAGTATCGCGGTGAACGGAGGGAACGCCCAGGCGGCCCTGCCGGGCTCGGCTGTCGCCACCGCCCCGTCGGTGATGGTGCGGGGCGCCGCGGGCGAGCCGGTGGCCGGCGTGACGGTCACGTTCGCGGTGACCGGCGGGTCCGGCAGTGTCGCCGGTGCCACCGCGGTCACCGATGCCGGCGGGATCGCGAGGGTGGGAAGCTGGATGGTCGGCACCGGGGCCAATTGCCTGGCTGCCAGCATCGCGGAAGGAGGGATCGCGGGCAACCCGGTTTCGTTCGTCGCGACCGGGATTCCCGCCGGAGACCCGGGTTATGACGTGCACGTCCAGTACCTGAGCTGCATCACGCCGGCGCAGGAGGCCGCGTTCGCCAACGCCGCGGCCCGGTGGGGCACGGTGATCACCGGTGACCTGGCCGATCTGGTGGTGACGCTGGGCCCGGGGAGCTGCGGCGCCAACGCCCCGGCGCTGGCCAGCCGGCCGATCGACGACTTGCTGAACTTCGCGACCGTCGAGCCGATCGACGGGACCGGCGGGATCCTCGGCTCGGCCGGGCCCTGTTTCATTCGCACCGCGGGCAATCTCTCGATCATCGGACGGATGCGCTTTGATGTCGCCGACATCGCAACGCTCCAGGCGAACGGCCAGCTGATCAACGTCATTCTGCACGAAATGGGGCACGTGATCGGCATCGGCACGCTCTGGTCGCTCTTCGGGCAACTGCAAAGCCCCTCGCCGGTCGGGGGCCCGCCCGTGGACACCTTCCACAGCGGGCCCAATGCGCTCATCGGGTTCAATGCCATCGGCGGCAGCACCTACACCGGCGGAAACAAAGTCCCGGTGGAGAACATGTTCGGGCCCGGGACGATCAACTCCCACTGGCGGGAATCGGTGCTCGCGAATGAGCTGATGACCGGGTTCATCAGTTCCAGTATGGCGAACCCACTCAGCGAGCTCACGGTGCGGTCGCTGCAGGATTTCGGCTACGAAGTGGATCCGGCGGGGGCGGACCCGTTCTTCCTGACGCTCGCGTTGCGGGCCGAGGGTCCGCCGGAGAGCACGATCCACCTCGAGAACGACATCCTACCGTTGCCGCTCTACCGGATCGACCGAAACGGGCGGATCACCCGGGTGCGGTGAAGGCGGCTATCTAGCTGTCCAGGTGCATCGGCCTGACCGTCTCTCCCAGCTTCTTCCCGAGCGCCCGCAGGTAGCTGTCCACGGTCCGATGGGTTCCCATGAGGACCATCATGGCTCGGAAGAGCGGGTTGGAGACGTACCCTTCCTCGCTCACGGTGACCTGGGTTCCCCCCCCCGCTCCCGCCGGCTCGAGCTGGTAGGTCCACTGCCCGCCGAACGGGGCGTCGTCCGCTGCGTCGATCCGGGTGACCAGGCGCCGGGGTGGATCGGCTGCTTCGACGATCAGCCGCATGGAGAACCCGCCCGCCTTCTGCTCCCACACCTCCTTGCCGCCCTGGTCGGGCAGCCGGTGGGCGCTCTTGAGATCCTGCCAGGTTCCCAGGAGAGAGCTCAGATCGCGCACCGTGGCCCAGACTTCGGCGGGCGGCTTCTGCAGGGTGATCCGGCTGGTGGCGCGGTGGGTCCGGGGCAGGGCGAGCCCCACCAGCGCCAGGAGCGCCACCAGGCCGGCGAGGCCGAGGAGTACGATCAGCGCGATCTTCATCTTGGACTCCGGGTGAAGAGTCGAATGCGCCCTCTCACGCGCCGCGGGTGC
>DATECI010000007.1:0-3142 GCA_035286985.1 Gemmatimonadales bacterium | reverse complement strand
CCGCTCACGATGCTGGTGGCCGATTCCCGAGTGCCCGGAACCGCCGGCCCCGCGGCCCGGGCCACGCTGCTTGGTTGGGCCGATTCGCTCCTGGGTGAGGTCCTGAGCGAACGCGCCCCGGAGGTCACCTGGGTCCTCCCGCCCTCGCTGCGCAGTACCGCGCGGCGGGCGACCGGTCTCCTGTCGAGCCCCGACCAAATGGGCCAGGCCGTCATGCGCGCTCCGAACCTCAAAGAGGTGCCCGATCCGCTGCGGAGCCACTTGCGCCAGCTGCTCGGACTTGCCGGCGGTGCGCGGTACGCCTTGATCCCCGCGGCCCTGGGGCTCGCGCCGGCCGGGGCCGGCGGCGACAGCCTGATGGTGGAGCTTTCCGCGGTTCTGGTCGACGGCCGACTCGGGCGGGTGGTGTGGCGCACCCTGGCGGTGGGGCAGGGGGAAACGGCCGAAGCGGCCTATCGGGGCGCGCTGGCAACCCTGTTCGCCCCTGATCCCGCCTCGCGATGATCCATGAGGTGACCCTGATTCCGGGAGACGGAATCGGGCCCGAAATCACCGAGCAAACCGCGCGCGTGGTGGAAGCCACCGGCGTCACCGTGCGCTGGGATGTCTGCCAGGCCGGGATGGCGGCCATCACGGCCGGGGTCGACCCGTTGCCGGAAGCGACCCTCGATAGCATCCGGCGGCGTCGGGTGGCGCTCAAGGGCCCGCTCACGACCCCGGTTGGGGCCGGCTATCGTTCGGTCAACGTCGAGCTCCGGAAGACCTTCGATCTCTTCGCCAACGTCCGCCCTGCGGTGACCGTGCTTCCGGGGCGCTACGATGGGGTGGACATCGTGCTGGTGCGCGAGAACGTCGAAGGGCTCTACTCCGGGGTGGAGCACTTCATCCGGGTCGGCGACGACCCCCAGGCGGTCGGGGTGTCCCAGGCCATCGTGACCCGCTACGCCTGCGAGCGGATCATCCGCTTCGCGTTCGAGTATGCCGCCCGGCACGGCCGGCGCCAGGTCAGCATTGTCCACAAGGCCAACATCCTCCGGATGGCGAGCGGGCTGTTTCTCGAGGTCGGGCGGGCCATCGCGAAGGAATACGCGGGACGGATTGCCGCCAACGAGTACATCGTGGACAACTGCGCCATGCAGCTGGTGCTGCGCCCCGAGCAATTCGACGTGATCGTCACCACCAACCTGTTCGGCGATATCCTGAGCGACGAGATCGCGGGGCTGGTGGGCGGGTTAGGCCTGGCTCCGGGCGGCAACATCGGGCCTCACGCCGCGATCTTCGAAGCGGTCCACGGCAGCGCGCCGGACCTCGCCGGGAAGGGGCTGGCCAATCCGGCGGCCCAGATGCTGGCCGCCGCGATGCTGCTCGACCATCTGGGCGAAACCGGCGCGGCCGGCCGGCTGCGGGGCGCCCTCACGGCGACGATCCGGGACGCCGGCATCCGGACCCGCGATCTGGGCGGAACCGCCACCACCCGGGAATTCGGCGATGCGGTCGCGGCTCGCCTCGCTTGAGCCGCCGGCGCCCTGCGCCCGCTGCGAGCGGCGGGTGGCCGGGGTCAAGTGGGGCGATCTCTGCCCGGACTGCCTGGCCGAGCTCAAGCGGCGGGCCAGTCCCCTGGCCCGGGTCATCTCTCTGGTATTCGTCGCGGTGGTGATCGGATATGCCTGGCTCCGGATTCCGTTGACCCCGATGAGCCGGCTCTGGGTGGCGGCGGTCGCGGTGGCCACGTACTTCCTGGTGCGGAAGATCGCCACCCAGATTGCGGTCGAGCTCATGCGGAAATGAGGCGTGTTATGGGACGGATTCTGCTGGCGGCGGCGCTGGGTCTTGCCGGCCCGCTCGCCGCGCAAACCAGCTTCACGATCTACAGCGATGGCCGGGTGCTGGTCCGCCGGACGGCAGCGGTCGCGATTCCATCCGGCACCTCGAGTCACCGGCTCGCGATCGGACTGCTCGAGCCGGGGAGCCTGTTCGGGCTCGATTCCGGGGTGGCGGTGGTGGGGGCCAGCTACGACGCCGCGGTGGACGAGGGCAACACCATGCGGCGGGCGGTGGGCCGGGAGCTTCGTTTTCTGGTGCCCCGCGGTTCCACCGCCGACACCGTCTCCGCCGCCGTCATCGGGGTGAATCCGGAGCGGTTCCGGTTGTCCGACGGCCGGATCGTCTTCCAGCGCCCGGGGATTCCGCTCTATCCGGCCGAGCTGGTGCTCCTGGAGCCGACCCTTTCCCTGACGGTGCGATCGGGGGCAGCGAAGCCGTCCCTGCGACTGGGCTACTTCACTCAAGGCGCCTCGTGGCAAGCGAGCTATTCGGCGGTGCTGGGCCGCACCGTGGCCCAGGTCAGCAGCCAGGCGTCGATCCCTTCGGTCACGTTGCGCGAAGCTCAAGCGGAGGTGCAGCTCCTGGCCGGGTCGGTCGGTCGGGCCGGGGGGATGCCGGGGCCCCCTTCTCCAATGGCGTTTCGGGCCCAGGCCGCGGAAATGGCGCAAGGACCCGCCGAGGAACAAGGGGTTGGCGAGGCCCACCTCTACACGATCCCCGGGCGGGTTACGCTGGAGCCCGGGGTGACCGCGAGCGTCGCCCTCTTCGATCCGGCCTCTGCCCCCTGGGAGCGCGCCTACGTCGTTCGCGGGCAGCTCAACTACTACGGTCCTCTGCAGCAGGTCGGCACCGAGCCGAATCAGGTCCCGGTCGAGGTCTGGTACACCCTCAAGCGGACCCCGCTCACGCCTTTCGGCGAGCTCCCCCTTCCCGGCGGAACCTGGCGGCTCTACCAGGCCGATGCCGGCGGCCGGCTCCAGCTGATTGGCGAGTCGTCCGCCGGCCACACCGCGCCCGGCACGGATATCCGGCTGTCGGCGGGTTCGGCTTTCGATCTCACCGCCACCCGAGTGCAGCTGACCTATTCCACCCGGCGCGACTCGCTCCGCACCGTTGCCACCGCGGACTACCGGGTCACCATCACGAGCGCCAAGGACTCTGCCGTGACGGTGGAGGTGCTGGAGGAGCGGGGGGGCGAGTGGTCGGTGCTCCAGAGCTCGGTCCCGGCCGAAATGCAGATCAGCGAGATGCGCTATGGTGACCGCAGTCACCACACCACTCTGACCCGATAGGTGAGCACCCCCCCCCCCCCCCCCCC
>DATECI010000006.1:0-3568 GCA_035286985.1 Gemmatimonadales bacterium | reverse complement strand
GTGTTTCTCACGGAGTTCCCGGTACAACTCGAGGGTCCGATCGACGTAGCTCGAGTCCTCCATGTCGAGCCACAAGGTGGTGTCGGTGTCTTCCGCCTTCCGGGCGAGAATCTCGAGATGCTCGGCGCAGTGGCGTGGGGAGAAATCGAGTCCGAGCTGGGTGGGTTTGACCGAGACGTGCGCGTCCAGACCTCGGATCTTGATCTGGGTGAAGACGTCGAGGTAATGATCCCGGACCGCCTTGGCTTCCGACTCGGCGGTGAGGTTCTCGCCGAGTTTGGTCAAGAGGGCTCCGAGACCGGCCGGCGCCAGGATCGCGGCGGCGTCCAGGGCGTCCGCCAGCTCCTCCCCCGGCATGAACTTCTTCACCGCCCGCAGGGCGAAAGGCCGCCGCATCAGGTGATTCGCGAGCCAATCGCTCTTCGACAATCGGAGGAGGGCCCTGCGGGCTAGAGAGGCCATGGGTGGGGAAGTCAGCTCCGGACGACGTCGAGGAACAAGATAGCCACTCGGCGGCACGAATGGCGCATCGTTGTGGGGAGCCCAATCTATCTTCGGGAGTAGCTACCCTCGGCCAGCTTCGGTTCGACAGTAGCTACGCTCACCTGCATCCGGCGTTCTGCGGGAACTCGTCGTCAGCTGTTCGTCGTGAGCAGGCCGAGGGCTTCGTCGGCGCTCGCTGCAATCCCCACTCGATCCGCCGAAAGCGAGGTGAAGAAGTCGCGCGCGACGCGTCCCGGCCGGATCAGCACCACCGGCTTTCCTGCCTTGAGGGCCAGGCCGACCTCCGCCGCAGTTCCCGGGTTCATTCCACAGGCCACCATGGCGTCGCAACTCTGAGCCAGCACCGCGTTCCGGGCCTCGTGTAGGCCGGTAGGGAGCGCGACCGTCAGCTCCGGAGCCGCGTCGCCGGAGTCAGTCGACCCAAGCAACCCGATCGAGATTCCTCCGCCGCGCGCTGCCCCGCGCGCCGCCGCCGCCATCACCCCGCTGTTCCGGCCCCCGCAGCTCACCGCCCACCCGGCCCGGGCCGCCAGCTCGGCGATTCGCTCCGCCGCGGCGATGTCGTCGAGCCCCGCCCCTTCACCCGGCCCGACAATGGCGAGAATTCGCTGAAAGCTCATCCGGCGCGGCCCCGCGATTCACCGTTCACCGTTCACCGTTCACGCTTCACCTGCCTCCACCCCGCCTCCCGTCCGCGCCACCTGATCGGGCCGCACCTTGCCCGGATCAAACTTCCTGGCGGCTGCCAGCATCTGCTCAATGACTTCATCCGGATCCGCGGTGGCGCCTCGCTTGAACCGGAGCGGGTTAATGCGGGCCAGCACGAAGGCCTTGAGGTAAGGACTCTCGAGTCCGCGCTCTCGTAAGCCCCGTACCGCCTCCGCGACCACGCTGTCGAGCTCCAGCAGCCGAGCCGCCCGCTCCCGTCGGACCACGAGCGCCTTGGAGAGCTTCGCCGCGCCGAATTTTTCGGTGCGGCGCAGGACCGGATGATAGGCTCCGCCGGAAAACCGGCCGTTCTCGAGATAGCAGAGCCCGAGGGTCAGGAGGGCCGGCTCCTCGAACTCGGTGGCATACTCCCGTTCGGGCCGGTCATCGAGGTCCACCAGCGCCTCCGCCAGGCGGATCGCTTCGAGCGCCCGCTCCCGGACATTGTGCGCCTTCTCGGTGTTGAGAATCAGGATCCGGTGACCTACTTCCGGCTCCGGCACCACGAGGGCGAATACCGAACGCGCCCCGAGGCTCTTGAGCGCGGCAAGCCGGTGAGACCCGTTCGGGGTCCGGTACTTCCCGTCGACTGGTACCACCACGATGGGATCCATGTAGCGGCCAAGCTTCTCCATTGCATCCGCCAGCCGCCGGACGTGGGGCTCGGAGAGATCCCGCTGATAGGGGGTGGGTTCCACCAGATCGAGCGGAAGCGCGGCCATGACCTGCCACCGCCCCCCCAGCGGCTCGCGATAGGGGCCGATCACGACACCGCCGCTGCCCTCGATTGCCTCCATGAGCCGCATCACATCGGTGGGCGGCACCCCGCCGCCTACCTGGCGGGCGGTCAGGCCACGCGGCTCGGCGGGCGCCTTCTTTCTCCGCCGCGGCTTCCGGGTCTCCTTCTCTTCGGCCAAGTCGAGCCTCTCCGGTCAGGGTCGAGCGGCGGCTTGCTGCACTTCGGCCCACGTCACCACCCCACCGTGGCCTCCGGCAAAGCGATCCACCGCGATGCCGCGGCTCCGCACCATGCCGGCGATTTCCCCGCTGCCGGCCTGGGCCAGCAAAGCGGTCGCGCCGGGGAGCGGCGGGGTCAGTACGTCGCTCCCGAAGAGGAGCCTGGCGCTCGGCACGTAGGCGGCCAGCATCCCTTCGACATGCGTGGTGGGCAGGTGGTACAGCACCACCCGCCGCTCGCCGGCTCCGACCACCAGGGAATCTCCTACCGCCACGATCAGCGGGGCCGCCTGGCGCCGCGAGAGGGCGTCGGGCTGTACCGTCTTTTTCGCGGCCGCGATCTGCCGCGCGAAAGAGACGTTGCGCTGGTGGGTCGCGATCCGGTGTCCCGCGGCCATCGCGGCACGGAGTCCGCCGGCGTGATCCCAATGATGGTGCGTATTCACCACCAACCCCACCGGTTTGCCGGGGAAGCGCGCCCGCAATGTGTCGAGCACCGCGCGGGTGCGGGTGCTGTTCTGGGGGGCTTCCACCACCACGAGCTGATTCCCCTGGTCCACCACGAGGCTGTGATGGCTGCCTCCCTCCACTCGCCAGACCCCGGGGGCCAGTTCGGCCAGGGTAACCATGACCGCCGGGGGAGTCGGGGAGGCGCGCTGGGCTCGGCGAGCGATCGAATCGGGGATGGCGAACAGGGTATCAGAGAGCGGTAGGTTCACGGTCAGCGACGTGACGATGTTCTGGGACAGGAGTCGCCCGTTGATCTCCGAATCGAATTGTCGGGACAGCTTCACCCCGCCGGCTTCCTGCCACCGGGTGTACCACGTTACCCCGTGCCGGTCCCCAAGAATGGGGTCGTCGGTGATGACCTCCGAGACCGTGAGTAGGCCGGACTGGCGGTCGAAGTACAGCGAAACGGTGTCAGCGCCCTGAGCAAATCGGACCCCGTCCATCGTTTCGCCCCGCCAGACCCGGGCCGGCACCCGGATAAGCGAGGACGGATCGTCGAGGGCCCGGAGCAGCATCCGGTCGGGCTGCAGCCGCATGCCCTGGAGGGCTGCGGCCACGGCCCCGGGCGCCATAGGGCTCAAGGCCCCGTTGACGTCGGTCATCCCGATCTCACCCGTGAGCACCTGGCGCTGCCGAACCACGGCGCCGGTGATCTGCCGCACTTCCTGGATCACCGCCCGGCGATTTCCCCGCCAGTCGGTAACTATTCTGCCCCACCCGATCGGGCCCCGGGCCGGGGAAAGCGGAGTTTCCTCCTGGCCCAAGCCGAACGAGGCGGAGTTGAACTCGAGCGACACGGTCGAGAGGTCCCGAAGGGCCTGCTCGCCGCCCATCGCGCTGACCGCGCGCCGGACCAGAGCCTGCGGAGACGGCCCTTGGCCTCCGGCGC
>DATECI010000005.1:0-2869 GCA_035286985.1 Gemmatimonadales bacterium | reverse complement strand
CCGCGATAGCGCTCGCGCCCGGGTCCTGGGGCGCGAATGGCGACTTCAGTATGTGGCTCAATCCGGGAACCCGCTGGACCTGGGAGCGGCTCTGGAAGCTGGAGCGGCGCTTCTGGGATACGGCGCCCCGGGCCCTGGCCGATCCGGCCTGTCACTCGGTGCTGACCCAGGCCGCCCGGGAGCTCCTGCTGCTTCAGTCGAGCGACTGGCAGTTCATCCTCTCGACCGGCGCCGCGGCCGACTACGCCGCCCGCCGGTTCCAGGACCACGCGGCGGATCTGGAGGTCCTGGTGAGCGCGCTCGAGCCCGCCGGCCGGGGCCGCCTCTCCGCCGCGGCCGAGCACGCCGAGCAGGTTAGGCAGCGCGACGACCTCTTTCCCGGCATCCTCCCCGTCCTCGCCACCATCCTGGGACGATGAACCCGCACCGTTCACCGGCGTGATGCGCTCCGTCGTTTTCCACGCCCATTTCTACCAGCCCCCCCGCGAGGAGCCCTGGCTGGAGCAGATCGAGCGGGAGCCGAGCGCGGCGCCGTCTCACGACTGGAACCGGCGGATCGAGCAGGAATGCTACCGGGCCGTGGTGGCCGCCCGAATTCCCGCCCCCGACGGCCGGATTGCCCGCATCACGAATACGCTCGAGGCCATCAGCTTCAACATCGGCCCTACTCTGGCGGAATGGCTCGCCCACGAGGCGCCCGACACCTGGGCCGCGATCCTCGTCGCCGATCGAACCAGCCGGGCCCGTCGCGGACATGGCAACGCCATCGCCGCTCCCTATCACCATGTCATCCTCCCCCTCGCATCCCGGCGGGGCAAGATCACCGAGGTGCGCTGGGGGATCGCCGACTTTCGCCGCCGGTTCGGGCGCGAGCCCCTGGGCATGTGGCTGCCCGAGACCGCGGTGGACATGGAAACGCTCGACGTCGTCGCCGGCGAAGGCATCCGTTTCACCATTTTGGCCCCGCACCAGGTCGTCCAGGCGCCCCCCGCCGGCCTTCCCGGGAAGATCACTACCGCGAGCGGCCGTTCCATCGCGGTTTTCATTTACGACGGTCCGCTGGCCCACGACGTTGCGTTCGGCCGGCTGATCAAGGACGCCGGCGCCTGGACCGCGGAGGTGCTCGAGCGGCCGGCTGCCGAATCGGGCCCCACTCTCATTGCCCTGGCGGCCGACGGCGAGACCTTCGGGCACCACCACCCCTTCGGCGAGATGGCGCTGGCGGCCACACTCGATCGCCTGGGTAGGGATCCCGAGGTGCGGCTCGACAACTTCGCCTCGTTCCTGACCCGCTATCCTGCCGAACACCCGATCGAGCTGATCGAGCCGAGCTCCTGGAGCTGCGTGCACGGAGTGGAGCGCTGGCGCTCCGATTGCGGCTGCCGGATTCGGCCCGAAACCTCCCAAGCCTGGCGGGCGCCCCTCCGCGAGGCTCTCGAATGGCTTTCTGGGGAACTGCACGCCCGCTTCGAGGCCGAAGGGACCCCGCTCCTCAAGGATCCCTGGGAAGTCCGGAACGCCTGGGTTCCCGGTGCGCCCTCGCCCCTCTCGGTGCGAGCCCGCGAGCTACTTGAGATGGAGATGAACCTGCTCCGGATGTTCACCTCCTGCGCCTGGTTCTTCGATGACCTCGCTGGATTGGAGAGCCAGGTCTGTCTGCGCTATGCCGCCCGCGCCATCGATTGGGCCGGGCCCGAAGCCGTGGCGCTCCACGCCGAGTTCCGAGCCCGCCTGGCTCAGGCTATTGGCAACGATCCGGCCGAGGGCACCGGCTCGGACCTCTACGATAGGGTCCGGCCCCGCCTGGCCCCCGAGGTACGGGCCACCGCTGCCTTCGCCGTGGCCCAGGCTATCGCCCCGGATCAGCCGCGACGGGAGTTCGGTCCCTACCGGATCGAGCCGGGACCGGATGGCCGATTGGCGGTTCACCACCGCCGAACCGGGAAGGCCTGGCACTTCCTTGCCGCGGTGGACCTCCCCGGCGCCCTCGACCTGGCAGTCGAGGTCCGCGAGAGTCCCGAAGCCGCACCGGTCCGGGTCACCCTAGCCGACCTTCCCGAGGCCGAGCGCGACGAGATTCGGAGCGCGTTCCGCCGGGTGCTGCGGCCCCAAGTGCTCGACACCGAGGAAACCAACCGGGTGGCCGACGGTTTGGTGGATTACCGCCGCGCCATTGCCGATGCCCTGGTTCGCCGGTTGCCCGCGGATCCCTCCGTCACCAACGAGCTGGACCTCGACGGGATCATCCGCGCCCTCGATCTGCTGGCCCTTGAAGGCCGCGCCGTCCCCTTCGACGCCCGGACCCGCTACGCTCGGCTCCTCGCCCACGGGCCTCCCGAGCTTCGCAAGGCCCTCCGCGGCCTGGCGGAGCGCTTCGGCTTCGCGATCGCCACCGATCAGCCGGAGGCTGCCCCGTCCCCTCCGTCCGACGGTCCCATGCTCCGATCATCGTGACTGCTCCGCCGCCCGATCACCCGGCCGCCTCGGGCAAGGCCGTCCGGTTCGCCTTCGGGGTTCATCTTCATCAGCCGGTCGGCAACTTCGACTGGGTCTTCGAGCAGCACGTCGCCCAGGTCTACCGCCCCCTCCTCCATGAGATCATTGGGGGCGGCTGCGCCCCGGCCAGTCTCCACCTCTCCGGCCCCCTCCTCGATTGGCTGGAGCAGCACCACAGCGGGTTTCTGGACGAACTGGGCCGCTGGGTCGGCGACGGCCTGGTGGAGCTGCTGCTCGCGGGTTATGACGAGCCGATCCTGACCGCCCTTTCGCCGGAGGACCGCCTGGAGCAGATCGGCCGGATGCGCGACGCTCTCCGGACCCGGTTCGGCGTCGAGGCCCGCGGGCTCTGGCTCACCGAGCGGGTCTGGGA
>DATECI010000004.1:0-3558 GCA_035286985.1 Gemmatimonadales bacterium | reverse complement strand
TGGCGGGGCACTGGTCGCGGTCGCGGTGGCCGGCAAGTTCGTTGCGGGATTCGCGCCCTTTTGGGTCCGCGCCGATCACACCCTGATCGGAGTCGCGATGATCCCGCGGGGCGAGGTGGGACTCATCTTCGCCCAAGTCGGGCTCATGAGTGGGGTGCTGGATCGCGGCCTGTTCAGCGCGGTTCTGCTGATGGTCATGGTAACCACCTTTATCGCCCCGCCCTGGCTGGCGTTCCTCACTCGGAGCAGCGAGCACGTCCCTCCCCCCGGCGGCGCGCCGGGTGGGCTCGACGATTTGGTCGCGGGGGAGAGAGAGCGGTGAACGGTGAACGGTGAACGGTGGTTGACGCCGTTCTAGCCTCCCTCAGTCCCCCCGATGCGGGCGAGCAGTTTGCGAAGCTCCCACACGTCCTGCACCCGGTAGCGGGCCCGGCTGGGCCGTTCCCCCACCGCAATGGTGATGGCGACGTCGGGCAGCGCTGCAAAGAGGTCTTCGTCGGTGCGGTCGTTGCCGGCGGCCACCAGCAGCCCCTCGGGGAGGTGCTCGGCGGCGAGCTCGGCCGCAACACTTCCTTTGTTCACACCGTGGGGCCGAATCTCGAGGACCCGATCGCCCCACAACAGCTCGACCGGCTGGTTGCTCATCAACTGGCCGAGGTGGAGGCCGAGCTCGTTGGCCTGGCGGTCGCCCACCTCGGCGTCGGCGGCCCGCCAATGCCAGGCGAGGCCGGCTTCCTTCACTTCCACCAGCGCTCCCGGGGTGCGCCGGGCAAAATCGGCCAGAATCGGTCGCACCGCCTCTTGCCATCCCGGAGCGGGATGGTCGCGCCGCAGCCAGCGGGTCTTTCCGGGGGCGCGGGTGAAGCTGCCGTGCTCGGCGTGAAGATGGACCGGCAGATCGCCGAACCAACGGTCGAGAAAGCCGGTGGTGCGGCCGCTCAGGATATGTACTTCGGTGCGCCGGCGGCGGGAGAGCCGGCGCAGGAGGTCGAGCAGGTCATCGTCCGGTAAAGCCAATTCGGGGGAAAGCGCGACCGGGACCAGGGTGCCGTCGTAGTCGAGCAGCAGCACGAGCCGGCGCGCGCTCAGAATCGCGGGAAGCATAGATTCGGGCCGCGCCGCGCCGTTGCGGCTCATGGCCAGGTCGGCCGGCGGGGGCTCGGCGAGGGTGCGCAGAAAGCTCTCGACCCAGCGATGCACGTCGTGGCCCATGACCCTGGCCCGGAGGGCCCGCATCCGACGCTCCTGCTCTTCGGGCGGCATGGTCAGGGCCGCGTAGAACGCCTCGGCGGACCCATCCACATCGTAGGGGTTGGTGCAAACCGCTTCGACCAGCTCGGCCGAAGCTCCCGCATACTCACTCAGCACCAGCACGCCACGGTGGTCGGTTCGAGCCGCGACGTATTCCTTGGCGACGAGGTTCATCCCGTCGCGCACCGGAGTCACCAGCATCACATCGGCTGCGCGGTACAGCGCCAGGACCCGGCGCTCGGGCAGCGAACGGAACATGTAGTGCAGGGGCACCCAGGACGGAGTCGCGAAAGAGCCGTTGATCCGTCCGACCAGGCCGTTCACCTCGCTGCGGAACTTTCGATAGGCCCGGACCTGGATTCGGGAGGGCACCGCCAGGTTCACCAGTTTTACCCGACCGCGGAGCTCGGGATGCTGTTGCAGCAGCATCTCGAACGCGAGCAGCCGCTGGGGCACGCCCTTGGTGTAGTCCAGCCGGTCGATGGCGACGAGGGTGTATTCCGAACCGGCCCGGATCTCGGCGACGTCGGCCTCGAGCTCGGGCCGTTCGGCCAGGGCCGCGATCCGCCGGGCGTTCACCCCCATGGGAAAGACCCCGAGCCGGACGGTGCGGTCTTCGAAGACGATCCGATCCACCTGGGTAGGCAGACCCAGAAGGAGGAGGAGGGCCGAGGCGAAATGGCGGAGATAGGAGGTGGCGTGGAAGCCGATGAGATCCGCGCCGAGCAGGCCCCGCAGGAGATCCTCCCGATGCGGCAGGGTGCGATAGACCTCTTCGGCCGGGAACGGGATATGGAGAAAGAAGCCGATTCTGGCCTGGGGAAGCCGCTGCCGCACCAGGGCCGGTACCAGCATGAGCTGATAGTCGTGGACCCAGATCAGGTCGCCTTCCTGGTAGTGCTCCACCACCAGGTCCGCGAAGCGTTGGTTGACGTCCCGGTAGCAGGGCCAGTCCTCGGTGCGGTAGGGCACCTGTCCGGTGAGATAATGGAAGACCGGCCAGACGAATCCGTTGGAGAAACCGTCGTAGTAGCGGGCCAGCTCGGTGGCGCTCAGGAAGAGCGGGGCCAACCGGTGCCTGGCGAGCAGTTGGGTGAGTTCGTGACGGTCCGCCGGGGACAGTTCATCGGACAAGCCGGGCCAGCCGAGCCACCAGCCGGTACCTCGCTCGTGGGGGCCTCGCAGTCCGGTCGCGAGCCCACCCGAGCTTTGCTCGACCGTGAAGCCGTCATCCCGGCGGCGCACCGTGATGGGAAGCCGGTTGGAAACGATCAGGACGCGAGAAGCCATCGGTCTTCCGGGGACGGTCAAACGTAACGAAGGATCCACAGGAATCCGGCCAAAGCAATCTTCATATCGCGAACGGCACGGGCATGAACGTGATGGCGAACACCACCACGGACGCGACACCGATCCAGCGCCGGCTGGCCGGTACGGGGCGGTGCGGCACGACGACCGAGGGATGGCTCCACCGTCCCCCGCCGATCAGGAGCGTCAGCACCACCCAGATGTACCAGTGGGGCGAGCGCTGCGCCAGCACCAGCAGGACCACGACCGCGAGGCCAGCTACCAGCCGCTGGTGGCGCCCCAGTATCCCGTAGAGAATGTGTCCGCCATCGAGCTGGCTGAGCGGGAGCAGATTGAGGCCGGTGATGAACACGCCAACCCAACCGGCAAAGGCCGGCAGGCTGAGATGAACGGCGGCCGCATCCGGCAGGATGGAGCGGCGGAGCCAGTGAGTGAGCAGGGAATCTCCCAGTGCGATCGGCTCGCCCGCGAAGCTCACCCAGCTGGCCATGGCGGAGTGATCGAACCCGGACGGCATGACCGCGGGAGTCGAGGTGAGATAGCCCCAAATCAGCACCCCAACCGCCACGACGAATCCCGCCAGAGGCCCCGCCGCTCCGACATCCAGGAGTTGGCGGCGGTCGAGGACCGGGCTCCGCATCCGGATGAAGGCGCCGAGGGTCCCAATCGGGGAAATGGTCGGCGGGATCGGGAGAAAGAACGGGGGCGAGACATCGATAAGATAGCGCCGCGCCGCGAGGTAGTGTCCCGACTCGTGCACCAGGAGGATCGCGAGGAGCGGAAGGGCGAAAGTCCAGCCGTGGACCAGGAGCTTCCAATCGCCTTGGGCAACCCCGCTGAAGAAGCGGCCCATGCCGACGACCACCCCGCGAAACCCACCCGCCGACCAGGGCACCCAGACTCCGGCGAGGGCCGCCCCGGCGCCCAGGGTGCAGACGATTGCGATGAGCAACAACACGCCGTGCAGGAGCCACCGAGGCCCGGTCCCGCCCGGGTGGG
>DATECI010000003.1:0-7241 GCA_035286985.1 Gemmatimonadales bacterium | reverse complement strand
GACCCGCACGACATCCTGGGCGCCGAGCGCCATGGTCCTGCCAAAGAGCGAGTGCGGGTTCACCGGCGCGATCAGGATCAGCTCGTTGGCCGGCGAAACGATCGGCCCGCCCGCCGAAAACGAGTACGCGGTCGAACCCGTAGGTGTGGCAAAAATGAGACCGTCGGCCGTGTACCTGCTAAACAGGATGTCGTTGATGTACACATCCATCTCCAGCATGCGCTGGTGATGGCCCCGCTCAATCGCAACCTCATTTAACGCCAAATATTCCTGCTCGATATCGCCGACCCGCACCACGCACTTAAGCATCATGCGCTCGTCGATTCTGAAATCACGCGCGATAAGCCGCTCCATCGCCGGATACATCTCGGCCAGCTCGACTTCGGTGAGAAACCCCACCCGGCCCAGGTTGACCCCGAGGACCGGCACCGGCGCCCCCTGGAGCATTCGCGCACCCCGGAGCAATGTCCCGTCGCCGCCCAGGGTCACCAGCGCATCGAGTGGAGCCGAGCCGATCGGGGGGAGGTGTCTGGGCCAGTACGGTTCGAGCGTGGGCTCCGAGAACAGCGCTACGCCGAGCCGGTCGGCGCGCCCGGCCATCCCGGGGAGAATCGCGGCGAGTCCCGCGTAGCGGGGGTTCCCGACCACCCCGACGTTCATCGCGCCTCGAAGCTCTCCTCGTGGTGCAGGGCCGCGATCCGCGCCGCGATGCCTTCCCCGGTCAGGCCGTACCGGCTGAGCTGCTCGGCCCGGGGGGCCTGATCGATCAGCCGGTCGGGCACCCCGAGACAGTGGACCCGCACCTCGGGATGAGCGGCTTGCAGCTCCCGCGCGATCATGGCGCCGAACCCGTTCACGATGGTGCCTTCTTCCACCGTCACCACCTGCTTGCACTCCTGCACCACGGAGGAGAGCATCGCTTCGTCATACGGCTTGAGGAACCGGCAATTGATCACGCTGGCATCGAGCCCCTCCGCAGCCAACCGCTCCGCCGCCTCGAGCGCCGGAAGCACCATCGTACCAGCCGCCAGAATCGCGAGATCCCGCCCCGGGCGAAGCGCTTCCCAGCTCCCGTAGGGCACTGCCGCAATCTCGCCCACGGGCTTGGGGTCGGCCGGCGCCTTATCCCGGGGATACCGGGTGCAGAACGGCCCGGCGTGGGCCAGTCCGGTGCGGAGCAGCCCGATCAGCTCGTTGCCGTCCTTCGGGGCAGTAACCGTCATGCCCGGCACGGCGAGCATGTAGGCGATGTCGTACAGCCCCATGTGGGTCTGCCCGTCTTCCCCCACCAGGCCGGCGCGGTCCAGGCAGAACAGCACCGGGAGTTGCTGCACCGCGATGTCGTGGATGATCGCGTCGTAGGCCCGCTGGAGGAACGTGCTGTAGATCGCGCAGATCGGCCGCACCCCCTGGGTGCTGAGCCCGCCCGCGAAAGTCACCGCATGCCCTTCGGCAATGCCCACGTCGAAGAACCTCCCCGGCCACTTCTGCTCGAAGAGGTTGGTGCCGGTACCGGATGGCATCGCCGCCGTGATCACCACGAATTCGGGAAGCTCGGCGGCCAGCGCCGTGAGCGCTTCCCCGAAGACCTGGGTCCAGGTGGGCGGCCCGCTCGCCTTCTTGCGGGCCTCGCCGGTCACCGGATCGTACGCGGCCAGGCCATGCCACTTCTCCCGGTTCGCCTCGGCGAGCGGAAAGCCCTTGCCCTTCTCCGTGAGCACGTGCACCACGCGGGGGCCGGTGAGGCCCCGCACGAACCGGAGCGTGTCACCCAGCTTCAGCACGTCGTGGCCGTCGATCGGCCCGAAGTAGCGGAACCCCAGCTCCTCGAAGAACATCCCCTCGGAGAAGAGATTCTTGGCGCTCTCCTCGACGTTCTTGGCGAATTCCACCACCCGCTCCCCGAAGATGTGGCTCGCCTTGAGGGTGAGATGCTTGATGTGCTCGCGCATCCGGTTGGTAAAGGGACTGGCCACGATCCGGCCCAGCGTCTTGCTGATCGCCCCGACGTTGGGCGAGATGGACATGCCGTTGTCGTTCACGACCAGGATGATGTCGCGATCGGAATGGCCCGCGTTGTTCATCCCCTCGTAGGAGAGGCCGCAGGTCAGCGCCCCGTCCCCCACCACCGCCACCACCTTGTAGTCCTCGCCCTTGAGGTCCCGCGCCGTGGCCATGCCCAGGGCCGCCGACATCGCGGTGCCCGCGTGGCCCGCTCCGAACTGGTCGTGGGGACTCTCGGCCCGGCGCAGGAATCCCGAGATCCCGCCGGCTTGTCGCAGGGTGGAGAACTGCGCGTTGCGGCCGGTGAGCAGCTTCCAGGCATAGGCCTGGTGGCCTACGTCCCACACCACCTTGTCCCGGGGCGAGTCGAACTCGCGGAGCAGCACGATGGCGAGCTCCACGCACCCGAGGCTCGCCCCGATGTGCCCACCCGTGATCGAGCAGGATGCGATGAGGCGGTCGCGGATCTCCTGGGCCAGCTGGGGCAGCTGGTCGCGAGGCAGGCGTTTGAGGTCTTCCGGAGACGTGAGGCCTTCGAGCAGGGACATCCGGTTCCCGGTACGAGAAGACGTCAGGAGCGACGCTCCACAATATAGTCGGCGAGCGCGTCGAGGGTGCCGCTGGCCACACCGCCCTCGCGCAACACCGCCCGCGCGTTCGCGCCATGGCGGCCAGCCGCCTGCCGCGCCCCCTCGATGCCCAAAACGCTCACGTAAGTGACCTTGGCCAGGGTCGCGTCCCGTCCCGCGGTCTTGCCCAGCTCCTCGCTGGTGCCGGTCGCATCGAGCAGGTCGTCGGCGATCTGGAACGCGATGCCCACTTCCTGCCCGTACCGGGCCAGGGTGTCCACCACCGCCTCGCTCGCCATCGCCGCCAGCCCCCCCAGGGCGCAGGCCACCTCGATCAGGGCGCCGGTCTTGAGACGATGAATCTCCGCGAGGTCCTCGAGGGCCAACTCGGCGCCCTCGGCCGCCAAGTCAAGCCACTGGCCGGCCACCATCCCCCGGATCCCGCTCGCCTCCAGCAGCCGTCCCGCCAGCGCGCCCGTTCCCTCCGAAGAAAGGCCGAGCTCGCCTAACCCGCTCACCAGCTCCTGGATGGCCACCGGCACGAGCCGGAAGCCGGCCCGGGTGGCCGTGGGCACGTCGAACCGGACGTGCACGGTGGGGCGGCCCCGCCTCTGGGCATCGTCATCCATGCAGGGAAGGTCGTCGTGCACCAGGGAGTAGGTGTGCACGACCTCGACCGCGGCGGCGACCCCGGCAATGCCCGGATGGGAGCCCCCGGCCGCTCGATAGCTCGCCAGAACCAGCGCCGGACGGACCCGCTTCCCCGGCGTCTCGAGCGCATAGGCCAGCGCCTCGCCGTCCCGGCCGCCCGGAACCTCCCGCAATCGGGCAGCCCGCCAGGCCAGCCGCGCGTCGGTGACTGCGCGCGCTTCCGCGAGGACGGCAAGCGCGGCGCTGTGGCTCTCGAGCATGCCGTAGGGTAACCGCCGCGCGCCCGGAGGCCAATCCGATTGCCCGATTCCCCGCTCGCCACTAGGGTTCGGCGTGCGCAACCCCGTCCTGGCCCCCTAGCTCCCTCGCAACCATGTCCCTTTACACCGCCATCGTGACCTGGGACCGCTCCGGGTCCCGCTTCACCGACAACCGCTACAGCCGGGCCCACCGGTGGACCTTCGATGGCGGCGCAGAGGTTCCGGCGTCGGCCTCGCCCCAGGTCGTGCCGGTACCGCTCGCCGATCCGGCAGGCGTGGATCCCGAAGAGGCGTTCGTCGCCGCCCTGTCCAGCTGCCACATGCTCTGGTTCTTGTTCATTGCCGCCAAGCGCGGCTTCACGGTGGATGCGTATCGCGATGAAGCGCGCGGCGAGTTGGGAAGGAACCGCGAGGGCCGATTCGCTATGACCCAAGTCGTCCTTCGGCCCCGGATTGAATTCTCTGGAACGGCGCTACCCGACTCGGATCAGCTTCGGGCCATGCACGAGGAAGCCCACCACGAGTGCTACATCGCCAACTCAGTCCACACCGTCGTTACGGTCGAACCCCCAACCCCCTAGCCCCCTGGCTTCCTACTCCTCGAAATCCACCACCCGAATCTGTCCCGCCGCGTCCTGCAGCACCTTCTGAATCCGGGTCTCCGCTTCGACCAGCCGCTCCCGGGCCGCCCGAAGCCGCACCACGCCCTCCTCGAAGAGAGTCAGCGAACAGTCCAGATCGGAATCATCGGACTCCAGTTGGCGGACGATTTCCTCGAGCCGCCTGAGATCGGCGGAAAGCGAATCAGGTTCGCTCAATTCCGTTCCCCACCCAGTTCACTGTTCACGCTGTTCCCCTCTCGCTCTTCGCTCCCACCTCCCCATCGCTCACCCGCAAGGTGAATCTCGTCCCAGCGGGGAGCTGGGCCCGCCGCCGCACCACGGTACCGTCCCCAAGCTGCGCCACGCTGTATCCCCGCGCCAGCACCCCAAGCGGGCTCAGCGCCTCGAGCTGCCCTGCCAGCCGGTCGAGCCGGGCCCGGGGCTCCCCCGTCCGCCGAGCCATCGCTACCTGCATCCGGTCTCCGGTCCTGGCCAGGCGCGCTTCCACCAGCGCCGTTCGGCGCGAGAGCCCCCGGGCCAGCCGCGAGCCCAGCGAGCCGAGGTGACGCAAACACTCGGCTCGGTCGGGCAGTGCCATCTCGATCGCCGCCGACGGGGTCGCGGCCCGGACGTCGGCCACCAGATCGGTGAGCGAGATATCCGTTTCATGGCCCACCGCGGAAATGCAGGGCACCCGGAGCGCCGCCACCGCCCGACACACCCGCTCCTCGTCGAAGGTCGCCAGGTCCTCCCGGGCCCCCCCGCCCCGAGCAACCACGCAAAGATCCACATCCTCTAGCTGATTCACAGCCTTGAGCGCCCGAACCAGGGCCCGGGGAGCATCCTCGCCCTGGACTTTGGCCGGTACGATCACCAGCCGAATCGAGGGCCAGCGCCGCTTGGCCACGATGATGATGTCCCCGAGCGCGGCCCCATCCTCGCTCGTGACAATGGCCAGCGCGCGCGGGAACTCCGGCAGCGGCCGCTTCCGGGCCGGGTCGAAGAGCCCGTCCTTTTCGAGCGCCGCCCGAACCCGCTCCTTCCCGAGCTGCTGGAGCCCGACTCCGGCAGTGGGAAGCATGACCTGCACGGTCATCCGGAGCTCGCCTCTCTCCTCCCAGATCGTGGGACCACCCAGGATGAAGACCTCGGTCCCCTCGGCTGGAGGTGCCTTCATTTTGCTCGTGTATGTTTTCCACATCACACAGCGAACGCAGCTCTCCGCATCGCGTAACGTGAAGTACCAGTGGCCACTTCCATACACCTTGAGAGAGCTTACCTCACCCCGGACCCACACCCTGCCGACCGAGGATTCAACCGCGCTGCGGAGCTGATTGACCAGTTCCGTGACGGACCAAGCGGTGGGGCGGTCGGCGGACGGACGGGCAGACCTCACCGTCCAACCTGCTTCGCAGCCTGCAGCGTGTTCGTGAGCAGCATGGCTATCGTCATCTTCCCCACCCCGCCCGGTACCGGCGTGATCGCAGCCGCCAGCTCCGCCACCGGCTCATAGTCCACATCCCCCACGATCGAGTACCCCTTCGGGCGATCCGGGTCCGGCACCCGGTTGATTCCCACATCGATCACCACGGTGCCGGGGCTCACCATCTCCCTGGTCACAAACCGGGGCTTCCCGATCGCCGCGACCAGGATGTCCGCGCTTCGGGTGATGGAGGGCAGATCCCGAGACCGCGAGTGGCACACCGTCACCGTGGCGTTCCCCCCCGGCCCGTCGATCAGAAAGAGGTTCGCCATCGGTTTTCCCACGATGTTGCTCCGCCCCAGGATGACCGCATGCGCCCCGCGCGTCTCGATCCCCGAGCGGATCAGCATCTGCTGGACCCCGTACGGCGTGGCGGGACGGAAGGCACTCGGATCTCCCACCGCGACCTTCCCCACGTTCATCGGGTGAAACCCGTCGACATCTTTCTCGGGGGCGATTCGGAGGAGCACCTTCTGACTGTTCATGTGCTTGGGGAGAGGAAGCTGCACCAGGAAGCCATGAATTCGCGAATCGGCATTGAGCCGGTCCACGATCCGCAACAGCTCCTCCTCGCTGGTATGGGCGGGCAGGGCGACCGTCTCGGAGTACATCCCTGCTTCCCGGCAGGCCTGCCCCTTGGCCTTGACGTACACCTGGCTGGCCGGATCCTCGCCCAGGATGACCACCGCCAGCCCCGGGGTGATCCCTTGGGCCACGAGCTCGGTCACTTCGCGCGCCACTTCGTCCCGGATCTCCCGGGCGATGGCCGCCCCGTCCAGGACTCGGCCGCTCACCGGGCCAGCCCGACGGCCCGGGTCTCCCGAATCACGGTCACTTTGATCTGCCCCGGGTACTGCAGCTCGTTCTCGATCCGCTTCGCGATCGATTCCGCCAGCTCCTGGGCCTTGAGGTCGTCCACCCGTTCGGGCACCACGATCACCCGCACCTCCCGGCCCGCCTGGATCACATTGACTTTCTCGACCCCCGCGAATTCCCGGGAGATTTCCTCCAGCCGGGTGAGCCGCTTCACGTAGGTCTCGAACGCTTCCCGCCGCGCCCCGGGCCGGGCCCCGCTCACCGCGTCGGCGGCCTGCACCAGTACCGACTCGATCGTTTCATGGGGCTTGTCGTCGTGGTGCGCCGCGATGCACCCGATCACCGCCTCGCTCTCCTGGTACTTCCGGGCCACCTCCACGCCGAGCTCGACGTGGGTCCCTTCGTTGTCGTGGGTCAGCACCTTCCCGATGTCGTGGAGCAGCCCGCCCCGCTTGGCCAGCGCGACGTCGAGATGCAGCTCCGCCGCCATCATCCCGGCGAGCCAGGCCACTTCCTTGGAATGGTCGTAGATGTTCTGGCCGTAGCTGGTGCGATAGCGCATCCGCCCCACCAGCTTGATCAGCTCGGGGTGAAGGCCGTGAATGCCGGTCTCGTAGGCCGCCTGTTCCCCGAGCTCCACCAGCTGGGTTTCGAGCTCGGCCTGGATCTTCCGCACGATCTCCTCGATCCGCCCCGGATGGATTCGGCCATCGACGATCAGCGCGTCCAGCGCGCGCCGGCCCACTTCCCGGCGGATCGGATCGAAGCAGGACACCACCACGGTGTCGGGCGTGTCGTCGATGATGAGGTCCACCCCAGTCGCCTGCTCGAACGCCCGGATGTTGCGACCTTCCCG
>DATECI010000002.1:0-2910 GCA_035286985.1 Gemmatimonadales bacterium | reverse complement strand
CTGGCTCGCGGCCCGGCTGGGGGAGCCGGGATTGCATCTCCACGAGAGCCGAGTCGATCAATTGCCCAGTCTGGTACGCCGGCACATTGCCGCTTCGAGCACCCCCGACGGCTGGGGCCTCTACGCGCAGGAGCTGATGGTCGAGCTGGGCTACGCCCCCGAGCCGGCGTCCCGGCTGGTGGAACGGGTCCTGTTGCTCCGCGAGGTGCATCTTGCCGTCGTGGATGTCGGCCTGCATACCAAACAGCTCACCGTGGAAGAAGCGCTGGGTCACCTGGCCGAGCGGATCCCCTCCGACCGCCGCACCGCACTGGCCGATGCGCGCCGGCTGCTCTCCAGGCCGCTTTCGGCCTGTGCGGCGATTCTCGGACGGCAGGAGCTCTGCCGGTTGCGCGAGGACTATCGGGCCGCCCGGGGAACCGAGTTCGGCCTGGCCGGGTTTCACGAGGAGCTGTTCTCCTACGGGGGCTTGCCCGTCCCCCTGATCCGCTGGGGAATGGGGCTCGATGCCTGAGCCGGCCCGGCGGCTTCCGGGCCCGGTCAAAGGGCTCTCGCTGGTCTCGCTCTTCAACGACTTTGCCAGCGAGATGGTGTACCCGGTCTTGCCGGCCTTCATTACCGGGCCGCTGGGCGGTAGCGCGCTGGCGCTGGGCACCCTGGACGGCGCGGCCGACCTCACCGCGGCGCTGCTCCGGTGGGTGAGCGGAAGGCTGGCCGACCGAAGGGGCTGGACCAAGCCGCTCATCCTCGCGGGTTATGGGGTGGCGATCCTGGTGCGGCCGCTCATCTCGGTCGCTTCGGCGGCCTGGCAGGTGGTGGGATTCCGGGTGATCGACCGGGTCGGCAAGGGGCTCCGGTCGCCGGCCCGGGATGGGTTGATCGCCAGGGTCACCCCCCCGGTACTCCGGGGCCGCGCGTTCGGGTTCAACCGGGCGGCCGACCACCTCGGCGCCGTGTTAGGGTCCCTGGTCTCCTGGGTGTTGTTGCAATCCTCGATGGGGGTGCGGGACGTCATCGGGTGGAGCGCGGTGCCGGGGCTGGTTGCAGTGCTTGTTCTGGTTTTTGCGCTGAAGGGCGTCAACGGGACGCGGAAAAGCGTCAACGGTCAACGGTCAACGGTGAACGGGAAAAGCATGAGCGGGAGGGCTGGGAGGCCCGTTGACCGTTCACCGTTCACCGTTGACGCTTTTGGAAAAGACTACTGGCTCCCCGCCGGTGCCCTGGTCCTGCTCACCGTAACCCGCCTTCCCGAGACCCTGTTGCTGCTCCGGCTCCAGCAACTCGGCATTCCCGTCGCGGTGATCCCGCTCGCCTGGGCTGGGCTCCACGTGGTGCGGAGTGGGTCGGCCTATCCGGGCGGCTGGCTCACCGATCGGCTGGGGGCCCGATGGACCTATGTCCTGGGAGCCGCGGTCTACGTCGGGGTCGCGCTCCTGCTGGCCGGCCGACCGGCCGAGGGGGCGGCCCTGGTAGGGTTCCTGCTGCTCGGGCTGGTGGCCGGCTTTACGGAGCCGGCGGAACGGGTGGTGGTGGGATGGCTGGCCCCGATCCGCCCCGGCCGCGGGTTCGGGGATTATCAGGCGGTCGCCGGGATTGCCGCGCTGCCGGCCGGCATTCTCTTCGGGTGGATCTATGCAGCGGCGGGGGCGCCTTTCGCGTTGCTCGGTTCGGCGGCCCTGCTCACCGGAGCAGCCATGCTCTGGCTTTGGGTTGGGCCGCGGGTTACGACTCGAGCGATTCGGTGACGGTGCAGCGGCGGCGGGGAGCCCCGCCTCTACGCATACGCCGTCTCCACGTACGCCGCCTCCTTGACCACGGCCGGCTTCTGTCCCCGCGCGACCGCGATCCATTCCCGGATGGAGGAGAAAAGCAGCGCGATCACGATGGTCATGAAGATCCCGGCGAGCGCGGCATCGATCCGATCATTGAAGATCATCCGCGCTCCGATGGCTGGATCGACCGTACCGGCGGCGATCCGGGCGGCGGTATCGCGGGCATGGGCCAGGAAGCCGAGCCGGGGGTCGGCCGCGAAAATCTTCTGCCAGCCCGCGGTGAGCGTCACCATCAACAGCCAGGCCAGCGGCCCCAGGGTGACCCAGGCATAACGCGCTTTACCCATCTTGATGATGATCGTGGTTCCGACGCACAGGGCCACGGCCGCCAGCAGCTGATTGCTGATCCCGAACAGCGGCCAGAGGGAGTTGATCCCGCCCAGCGGGTCGAGCACGCCCTGGATCAGGAAATAGCCCCATGCCAGCACGACGATTCCCGACGCCACGAGATTGCTCGGATACCACGAGGTCCGCCCCAGCGGCTCCCAGAGGTGCCCCAGGAACTCCTGCAGCATGAACCGGCCTACCCGGGTGCCGGCATCGAGAGTCGTGAGGATGAACAGCGCTTCGAACATGATCGCGAAGTGGTACCACAGGCCCATCAGCTGCTGGCCGAACGCCCCGCTGAAAATGTGGGCCATTCCGACTGCGAGCGACGGAGCCCCGCCCACCCGGCCGAGCAGCGAGGCTTCGCCCACCGAGGTGGCGAGACCGGTGAGCTGATCCGGCGTCACCACGAATCCCCACTGCCGGATCTGTTCCGCGGCGGATTCAACGGTGCCTCCCAGCATGGCGAGCGGCGCATTGATCGAGAAGTACACCCCGGGGTCGAGCGCGGTGGCGGCGCACAGGGCCATGATCGCCACGAACGATTCCATGAGCATGCCGCCGTACCCGATCAGGGGCGCGTCGCTTTCCCGGCGAATCATCTTGGGGGTGGTGCCGCTCGAGACCAGGGCATGGAAGCCGCTGATGGCCCCGCACGCGATGGTGATGAAGGCGAAGGGGAAGAGCTTGCCGGCGAAGACCGGGCCAGTGCCGTCCACGAACCGGGTGAGGGCCGGCATCTGGAGCGGGG
>DATECI010000001.1:0-3319 GCA_035286985.1 Gemmatimonadales bacterium | reverse complement strand
AGGGCCGGCCGGTCTTCACGCTGATCGCGTTCGAGGGTCATTGAAGGTCGAAGGCCGGCACTACCGCACGCTGTGGGTAGCGGAAGATGGCTGGTCGGTGGAGATCATCGACCAGACTCGACTGCCCGGGGAGTTCAGCGTAAGCCGGCTGTGCACGCTGGAGGATGGCGTTCGCGCGATTCGCACCATGCAGGTGCGGGGCGCCCCGCTCATTGGGGTGGCCGCGGCGTACGGGGTCTGCCTTGCGCTCCGGCAGGATCCCGCCGATCAGGCGCTCGAGGCGGCCTGCCGCGCCCTCGAGGCCACCCGCCCCACTGCGGTCAATCTGTGCTGGGCGCTCGACCGGATGGGGACGGTCCTGCGCGAGATTCCCGCCGGCGATCGGGTGGAAGCGGCCTACCGGGTCGCGGCCAAGCTGGCCGACGAGGACGTGGCGATCAACGAGCGGATCGGGCTCCACGGGGAACGGATCCTGCGCGAGCTTCTGGCCCGGAAACCGGACCGGCCGCTCCACATCCTCACTCATTGCAATGCCGGCTGGCTCGCGACGGTGGACTGGGGCACCGCGCTCGCGCCGGTATACCGGGGGCACGACGCGGGGCTACCGGTCCACGTCTGGGTGAGCGAAACCCGGCCCCGCAACCAGGGGTTTCTCACCGCGTGGGAGCTGGCCCAGCACGGGGTGCCCCACACGGTGATCGTGGACAGCGCCGCGGGACTGCTCTTGCGGCAGGGTCGGGTGGATGTGGTGCTGGTAGGGGCGGACCGGGTTACCCGCATGGGAGACGTCGCCAACAAAGTCGGTACCTATCTCAAGGCGCTCGCCGCGCGGGAGGCCGGGGTGCCGTTCTATGTGGCGGCGCCGTCGCCGAGCATCGACTGGAGCCTGGCGAACAGCGATTTGATCCCGATCGAGGAGCGGGATCCGCGCGAGGTGCACGCCGATCCCCAGATACCCGTACATAACCCGGCGTTCGACCTCACCCCGGCGCGGCTGGTGACCGGCTTGCTGACTGAGCGGGGGGTGTGCGCTGCGTCGGAAGCGGGCCTGCACCAAGTGTTTCCAAGGGCATGAGCGCCCATGCCAACCGTCCTTCACCGCCTCGACACCTGGGCCTCCTCGGCTCCAGAGGCCACCGCGCAACGCTTCAAGCGCGGGGAGGAGTGGCAAGCGATCAGCGTCCGGGAGTTCCGGGATCGGGTCTATCACCTGGCGCTCTTCCTCGAATCCCGGGGGATCCACGCGGGCGGCGGCGGGGTGATCCTCTCCTCCAATTGCCCGGAGTGGGTGCACTTCGATCTGGCGACGCTGCTGGTCGGAGCGAGGTCGGCCGGGATCTATCCGAACTCGACCGCTCGGGAGATCCGGTACATCCTGAACCACACCGAAGCGACCGTGCTCGCGGTCCAGAATCGGGACTACTTCGGAAGGATCACTGACGAAGGGGGGGCGTCCGCCCTCCCGGACCGCATCCGGCTCGTGCTGGTATTCGCTGACGAGACCTCGGTCATCCCCGGAGCGGTCGCCTATTCGGATGCCCTCGCCGAGGGCAAGCGGCTGGCCGAGTCAGGCCGGGTACCGCCGATGCCGGAGTACCTCGACCGGATCGATCCTCACGCCGCCCGGATCATGATCTACACCTCGGGAACGACCGGCCCTCCCAAGGGTGCGCTGCTCTCCCACGACAACCTGGTCTTCGCGAGCGACGTCGTTTCGGATTCCTGGCGCCTGCCGTTCGGCCGGGGCGAGTTGTTTTCCTTTCTTCCCCTTTGCCACGTCGCCGAGAAGGTCCAGAACGTCGGGATCGGAATCTCGCGCCGCTACGCGGTCAACTTCTGCTCGAAGTTCGAAAACGTTTCGAGTGAGCTCAAGGAGGTCCAGCCGACCCTGCTGCTGTGCGTGCCGCGCCTGTGGGAAAAGATGATGGAGGGAGTGCTCAAGGAGGTGGATCGCAGTACGGGCCTGAAGCAGCGGCTTGCCCTGTGGGCGCTCGGGGTCGGGGCGAGGGCCGCCGAGGCCAGGTACTCGGGAGGGCGGCCCAGTTGGCTCACTCGAGCCCAGCTCCAGATCGCCGAGGGACTGGTGCTCTCGAAGCTGAGGCGGGCGCTCGGGCTCGGCCGGGCGGAGGTACTCGCTTCAGGGGCGGCCGCGCTTCCAGCCCGTGTCTCCCGCTGGTTTCGCGCTCTGAGGCTTGAGATCCTCGAGGACTTTGGCCAGACCGAGACGACCGGAATCCTCTGCCTGACCGAGCCGGGCACTGACAGCGCGGGCACGGTGGGCAAACCGATCGCGGGGCTCGAGTTCCGACTCGCCGCCGACGGCGAGATCCTCACCCGGGGTCGCCACGTCTTTGCCGGGTACTTCAAGGACGATGCGGCGACCGCTGCGGTGCGGACGGCGGACGGCTGGCTGCATACCGGCGACCTCGGAGAAGTGGACCCTCGCGGGCTGGTGCGGATTCGGGGCCGCAAGAAGGACATCCTCAAGACCTCGGGCGGGAAGATGGTCGCGCCCCACCCGATCGAGGAGTGCCTCAAGGAGTCGCCCCTGATCGGACAGGCCTGCATGGTCGGTGACGGGCGCAAGTATCTCTCGGTCCTGATCACGCTCTCCGAAAGCGTGCTGGCGGAGCTCAAGGCCGCCAGTCCCCGCTCGCTCGAGGGCGGCGTGGTCCGACACCCGGAGACGCTTTCCCAGGTCAAGAATGCCGTCGAGCAGCTCAACCGCTCGCTGGCCCAGTACGAGCAGATCAAGCGCTTTGTCGTAATCGCGAGGGAGTTCTCGGTCGCCGAGGGCGAGATAACACCGACGCTCAAGATGAAGCGGAGCGTAATCGAGACCCGCTACAAGGAAGTCATCGACTCGATGTATTCGGGTCCCGAGGCCTGAAGCACGAGGCGGACGAGGCTCAGCCGCTCTTCAGGAAGGTGCCCCGCTTGAGGTCCTCGAACGCCTGCTTGAGTTCCGCCTCGGTGTTCATCACGATCGGCCCGTGCCAGGCCACCGGCTCCTTGAGCGGCTCGCCGGATACCAGCAGGAAGCGGATCCCCTCTTCACCGGCTTGCACCACGACTTCGTCGCCTCGGTCGAACAGGATGAGGGAGCGGTTGTCCGCTTCGGTGGGCTGGGTGAGCCGGGCGACCTGATCCAGTCCTTCGGTCATCACCCCTTGGGGCTCTGACGCGTTCGCAAACCTGCCCGAGCCCCTGAAGACGTAAGCGAAGGCGTTTCGGGTGGTCTCAATCGGGAGCACCTTCCGCTGGCCCGGTGGGACCCAGATGTCGGCGTAGATCGGATCGGCCGCGATCCCTTCCACCG